>JAHEDB010000294.1:0-1033 GCA_024641465.1 Chromatiales bacterium
CTGGTCGACCCCGCAACTGGCGGACCAGATCACCGGCTGGATGCAGTCCGGACGCAATGTCGCCCTGCTGGTCGGGGGGCCCGAGGGCCTGGCCCCGGCCTGCCAGAAGCGGGCCGATTCAAAATGGTCACTTTCCAGCCTGACCCTGCCCCATCCCCTGGTGCGTATCGTGATTGCCGAGCAATTGTACCGGGCACTGTCTATCCTCAAACATCACCCCTATCATAAATAGAGTACAAGCCACATGGCCACGGATGACTTTGATATCTATCTCGCCTCGGCCTCGCCGCGTCGCCGTGAGTTGTTGCAGCAGATCGGGGTGCGTTATCGACTGGTGAAGGGCGATATCGCCGAGGTTCCCCGGCCCGGGGAGACACCCCGGGATTATGTGTTGCGCATGGCCATCGAAAAGGCGCAGGCCGGGAAGGGGCAAGTTGATCCAACCAGGTTTAAACCGGTTTTGGGGGCGGACACCGAGGTCGTGGTCGATAATGAGATCTTCGGCAAGCCGCGCGATAAGCAACACGGGCTGGCCATGCTGGAGCGACTCTCCGGACGGACCCATGAGGTGATCAGTGCCGTGGCCCTGGTGGGGGAAACGGTGACTACCCGCCTGAATGTCAGTCAGGTAAGCTTCCGCCCGACCAGCGCCGCCGAGCGGGAAAAATACTGGCAGACCGGTGAACCTCTGGATAAGGCCGGTGCCTATGGGATACAGGGAATGGCGGCTATATTTATCGGTGGCTTGCAGGGGAGTTATTCCGCTGTGATGGGCCTGCCACTGTATGAGACAGCAGAATTATTACAAGCAGCGGGCATCAGACCCTTAGGATAAGCGGTATTCAATGAGCGAAGAAATCCTTATTAATGTGACCCCCCAGGAAACACGCGTGGCGTTTGTCGAGAACGGGGTCTTGCAGGAGGTCCAGATCGAACGCGCCCAGCGGCGCGGTCTGGTCGGAAATATCTACAAGGGCAAGGTGGTTCGCATCCTGCCCGGCATGCAGGCGGCCTTCGTCGACGTCGGCCTGGA
>JAHEDB010000294.1:1043-3991 GCA_024641465.1 Chromatiales bacterium
ACGCCGAACCCAGGAACGGCACCGAGAACGGCAAGCCCCACGAGGACATCAGCACCTTATTGCGGGAGGGACAGGAAGTGGTGGTGCAGGTGATCAAGGATCCGATGGGGACCAAGGGTGCGCGCCTGATCACCCAGATATCCATTCCATCCCGTTACCTGGTGTTTCTACCCGGCACCAGTCACGTCGGGGTGTCGCAGAAGGTCGAGAGTGAAGCGGAACGGCAACGCCTCAAAGAGATCGTTACCCGCCTTGCGCCGGAGTTCGAGTCCGGTGGTTATATCATTCGCACCGTGGCCGATGGGGTCAGTGAAGAGGCGATCCGCAACGACATGTTGTTTCTGCAAAAACTGTGGAACACCATTCAACTGCGTGTCAAGGAGGTCAAACCGCCTGCGCTGATCCACGATGACCTGCAGATTGTGATGCGCACCATGCGCGACCTTGGCAACAGCGATATCGAGAAGATCCGTATCGATTCGCGCGAGACCTATGACAAGGTCAAAAAATTCAGCAACAAGTTTATTGCCCATCTGGCCGGGCGTATCGAACACTATCCCGGCGAACGTCCGCTGTTTGATCTGTATGGCATCGAAGATGAGATCCATAAGGCACTGGAACGCAAAGTACAGCTCAAGTCCGGCGGTTACCTGATCATCGATCAGACCGAGGCCATGACCACCATCGATGTCAATACCGGCGCCTTTGTCGGCCACCGCAATCTCGAAGAGACCATTTTCAAGACCAACCTGGAGGCCAGCCAGGCCATCGTCCGGCAATTACGGCTGCGCAACCTGGGCGGGATCATCATCATCGATTTTATCGACATGACGGATGTCGAACACCGGCGGCAGGTGATTCGCGCGCTGGAAAAAAATCTCGAACGGGACAGCGCTAAATCGCAAATCAGTGAGGTATCCGCGCTGGGGCTGGTCGAGATGACCCGCAAGCGTACCCGTGAAAGCCTTGAGCATGTGCTGTGCCAGACCTGTCCAACCTGTAACGGCCGGGGTTCATTGATGTCGGCCGAAACGGTCTGTTATGAGATCTTTCGCGAGATCATGCGCGAGGCCAGACAGTTCGATGCACAAAAATTGCTGGTGCTCGCCTCGCAGACCGTGGTCGACATGCTGGTCGATGAGGAGTCAACCAGCCTGGCGGAACTCGAGGAGTTTATCGCCAAACCGATCAAGTTACAGGTAGAGACGGAATATACCCAGGAGCAGTTTGACGTGGTGTTGATGTGAGTCTTGTCGGTCCGGAACCGGGGCTAAATAACCTTTAAAGATTTTATTATGTGGCAGTTTGACATTTCAGTAAAACAGATTCGCAGGTCGTTGCAGTATGCCCTGGCGGTGTTTATTGTCACTGCGGCGGTCGCGCTGTCCGTTGCGCGGATCTTTTTGCCGGAGGTGCAGGGTTACAAGGAAGGTATCGAACAGACGCTCGGTGAAATCATCGAGCAGAATGTCCAGATCGATTCAGTCGATGCGCGCCTGATCGGTTTTACACCGACGATTATTTTCAGGGGGGTGCACCTGATCGATGATAGTGGTGTCAAGGAACTCATCTCGTTCAAAGAGGCCCACCTGGGGATCGCGATATTTCAATCCCTGCTGCAACGCACCCTGGTGCCCAGCGATTTCAGTATTGTCGGCACCGTCATCTCGGTTTTACAAAGGTCAGATGGAGGTTATTCAATTCAGGGTTTCGATATCTCCGAGCTGGATGCGGGCCAGGGTTTTGATGCCAGGATCAGTGAGGAACTGTCGCGCTGGTTGATGGAACAGGCCAGCATCGGTATCAAGGACAGCGTGGTGGTGTGGAAACGAAAAAGTGACAAGAACTGGCAACATTTCGAAAACGTCAATGTTGTCCTGCATAATCGCGCCGACCGCCACCAGTTAACCGGCTCATTTGAGTTGCCGGAGAGTATGGGGCAACACTCCAGCTTCGCCATGGATGTCACGGGTAACCTGTTGGAACCGGAGAAATGGCAGGGGCTGGTGTATCTCAATAGTAAAGGCATGCACCTGTCCAAGCTGGGGATCCGACCGGAGTTTAAGGATATTGCCGTCAGGGATGGCATCACCGATTACGAGCTGTGGGGTGAGTGGGATGCAGGCGGATTCAAACACCTGGCGGGCAGTATCGCCGTTTATGGCGTGGAAATAGAAAATACCAAAACACGCAAAATATCGCAGATTGATCAGCTGAAAGGCCAGTTCGACTGGCAGGGAAGCGCAAACGACTGGCAATTGCGAGTCGAGCCCCTCGAGTTTGTGAGCCTGGGCAGCGCCTGGAAAGAATCCTCAGTCACTGCCCGCTGGAAGAAAAACACAAACAAGGACGCCGAGTTCAATCTTGCCCTGTCGTACGCAAAGATTGCAGATGTCAGAGACCTGTTTCTCAAATCCAGTTTATACAACAACAGTGATGTAGTCGAGATGCTAACGGGCCTGAGCCCGACCGGTGAGATCAGTAATCTGGATCTCACTTACACCCAGCATGACAATAAACAACAAGACGCATTTAAGCTGTATGCGGATCTGGCAAATGTCAGTGTGCAACACTGGAAGAAGGTACCGGGTATTTATGGCCTAAACGCACGAATCATGCTGGACAATACCTCTGGTCGGGCCAGTCTGGCCGGCAGGAATGTGGTGATTACCAATCCGGATCTGCTGCGCCAGTCCATCGTGTTTGACAATCTCACAGGCAAATTGCGAGCGTTTAACAGTGGTAATGGCTGGGTATTGCAGGGCAGCGATATTGTTGCAAACAATGCCGATTTTAATCTGGCCATGGGTTTGCTGCTGATGCAGCCAGACAAGCTGAAATCCCACTACCTGGATCTGCAACTGGCCTTGCGCGATCTGAATGTCGCGGGGATTTCCAAATATCAACCGGCCGTGCTGATGAAGGAAAAACTGGTGACCTGGCTTGAT
>JAHEDB010000295.1 GCA_024641465.1 Chromatiales bacterium
TGGGCAAAGATATTCAATATGTTGAGTGTATGAAGTATTTTCATGTATCAGCCAGGTAGATTGGAATCTCGTGTTCCAGTACTTCAATAGCGACACATGAATCATATTCTTTAATATAGGGACATCACCCTGGCAGCTTGTTGAAAAACTACTGCACTTGCCATGACGGCGTTGCAAAAGGGCTCAAAATGCTCATTTACTGCGTGTAAATCCCTCTCGCCCATCCCTGGGCTTCGCGAAATAAGTACATCCTGTACAAAACTCCGCTTTTTCGCCCTTTTGCGCCTTGTCCTGGCTGCGCTCGCTACGTTTTCAACAAGCTGCTAACTATTCAGAATACATGGAAATACCCCAGCATATTGATGGGGTTTTGATGGAAAAAAGCCTGCTCAGGCCAGATCGATCCCCAAACGGCGGGCGACCTCTTCATAGGCCTCAACCACCCCGCCCAGGCCCTGACGGAAACGGTCTTTATCGAGTTTTTCACGGCTCCTGGCATCCCACAGGCGGCAGCCATCCGGGCTGAATTCATCGCCCAGGATAATCTCACCACGGTAGCGGCCAAATTCCAGCTTGTAGTCCACCAGCAGCAGGCCGGCATCCTTGAACAGCTTGCTGAGGATATCGTTGATCCGGAAGGTCAGTTCTTTCATCCGGACGACTTCGGCATCCGTTGCCCAGTTAAAGGACCGGATGTGATATTCATTGATCATGGGGTCATGCAGGGCGTCATTTTTCAGGAAAAATTCGAAGGTCGGCGGGTTCAACTCCATGCCATCCTTTACCCCGAGGCGACGGACAATACTACCTGCGGCAATATTGCGCACCACGCATTCCACCGGAATCATATCCAGTTTCTTTACCAGTACTTCATCATCGCTGAGTAATTTTTCAAACTGGGTGGGGATGCCGGCCTTTTCCAGGGTTTGCATAATAAAGGCGTTGAAACGATTATTGACCATGCCCTTACGCGCCAGCTGTTCAATCTTTTCACCATCGAAGGCCGAGGTATCGTTGCGAAAGTGCAGGATCAGTTTATCCGCGTCATCGGTGCTATAAACCGTCTTGGCCTTGCCCTTCTTCAGAACGTCTTGTTTTTTCATCGTGTGTATCTTCTGTAAAATACCAAATTTAAACCGTTTGCCAGGCAAGTCCTTCGTCCTGTCCGGCATGCTGGACCCAATCCATGTCACACCCCAGCGCCTCGCTCAGCGCCAGTCTGGCCAGGGCCTGGGTGTTATTCTGTTCACTCAAGTGCATGGCCACCAGTCGCCTTAACTTCGAGGTATCGATCCTGCCCAGAAAATCCGCGGCCTGTGCATTGCTTAAATGTCCAAACTGGCCGGCGACCCGTTGCTTGAGTTTGTCCGGGTAGTTGCCATCCCATAGCATATCGTGATCGTGATTGCATTCCAGCAACAGCGCATCACAACCGGAGAGCAACTGCTCCATATGCGTTGTGGTACAACCCGCGTCCGTGAGGATCGCCAGGCGGGTCTTGCCGTCACTAAAACTATACTGACACGGCTCACGTGCATCGTGTGGCACGGGGTAGGACTGGATCGCTAAATCCCCCAGCGCCAGGGTTTGCTCAGCATCAAGCTTGCGCAAATCGGCCAGCTCACCGAAGCGCGCGACGGCTGCCGTACCGCGGGTGGACCAGAGCGGTATGTTATATTTTCTGGCAAAGGCACCGGCGCCCTTGCAGTGATCGGAATGCTCATGTGTCACCAGGATCGCATCGATCGCTTGCGCCTCACACCCGACCCAGGTCAGACGCGCCTCGGTCTCTTTGACAGAAAAACCGCAATCCACCATCAGACAGGTCTTGCCTGATCTGACCAGGGTTGCATTACCCTTGCTGCCACTGCCGAGAACCGCAAATTGCAAGTTATCGTACCCTGTCGTTAACTGATATGTGCCTGTATCTGCCGCAGGATCTTCTCCACCACCTTACTGTCGAGCGTGGCACTGGTTCGATTCCGAATGGTCACGATGGTTTCCTGACCATGCTCACTGACGGTCAGTAAAAAGTTCTTCGGTATCTCACCCTTGTCGGTGTTGAGCATTCTTTCAAACCAGGTCTTTTCTTCCTTGCTATTAAATTTTTCCGGCAGGCTGATGTAGTAGACACCGGCGGAACGATTCAGGTCGTCGACCACAAAACCGATCCGATCCAGGGCCAGACCGATACGGCGCCAGGTGCGCGGGAAGTTCTCTTTCACTTCGAGCACCAATCCCTTGTCCTGTTCGATTAGTTTGGCGATTTTTTTATTGCTATAGACGCTCAGTTCATCACTGACCGCCCCCTTGTCCAGACCGATGTAGACCATCAGGCTTTGCAGCATCTCGATTTCCAGCTCAGGGTCGGATGGCCGCGCCACCCACAGGGTCTTGCCGGTCGCATTCGAAGATGTATCAACGGTATCTTCTTCCGGCCAAACCTGCTTGTTTATAACATCCTTGGCAATCCGCGCGCCTTTGTGGCTAACAAATACGCGGGTGGTAGTCTCGTCCTTGCCACGTTCCAGTCGCAGGCGATATTTATCCATATAGGTGCCCTGTTCGCCGTAGGCCAGTGTCGTCATCCAGCTCGCACCGTCCTCATTCTCGCGCCAACTGGTATCGATGATACCGATGGTCTGATTGGCATACTTGATCTCAAAACCGGCCTTGCCGACAAAGCCCTTCAGCATCGGCCAAATTTCCGTCGGCGTCTTATGCATCTCCAGCCAGAAGGCGCCGCCATCGCGCACAAAGACCACGTCCTTGCCAATCTTTGGCAGCACGTCTTTGGCCTGGCTTTCGGCCGTGGTATAGCCCGAGTAGGTGGTCTGTTGTGAACTGATCCCGGGAACGAGAAAATCCGGATTACTGACCGGTTGCGACAGATTAGGCGGGACTTCCAGCCCTCGCGTACCCTGGCTCGACAGATAGGTCTCGTCGGGAGTGGATGAACAACCGGCGATGAGCACGGCAGCGGCCAGAGCCGTCAGCGAGCGGATATTACTGCAATTTTTCATAAATCCCACTAATCAATATTTTAAATGACGCCAGCCTGTTGCATGGCCTGCCGGACAACCGCGTGCTGTTGTTCGGAAAGTACGGTCAGCGGCAGACGGATACCCCTGGGGATCAGCCCCATTTCATAGAGGGCCCACTTCACGGGGATCGGATTGGCTTCGACAAACAGTTTGGTGTGCAGGCCCATCAGGCGGTCATTGATCGGAGAGGCCGTGGCGCGATCACCGGCCATCGCCGCGACACACATCTCATGCATGGCGCGGGGGGCGACGTTGGAGGTTACCGAGATCACGCCATGACAGCCAGCCAGCATACACTCCATGCCCGTGGCATCATCACCGCTGTACAGGGCAAAGTTCTTGCCGCACTGGCGCAGGATATCTTTGGCACGGGCGACATCACCGGTTGCCTCCTTGACACCCACAATGTTGGGGATGGAAGACAGACGCACCACCGTGGCAGTTTGCATATCCACCGCGGTACGGCCCGGCACGTTATACAGGATCTGGGGGATATCCACCGCCTCGGCCACGGCCTTGTAATGCAGATAGAGGCCTTCCTGGGTCGGTTTGTTGTAATAAGGTGTCACCAGCAGGCAGGCGTCGGCGCCGGCCTGTTTGGCGCAACGGGTCAACTCGATGGCCTCGCGGGTGGAATTGGAGCCCGTCCCGGCGATCACCGGAATCCGTCCGGCCACCATCTCGACCACCATGCGGACGACATCGCAATGCTCTTTTTCATCGAGCGTCGCTGACTCGCCCGTGGTGCCCACGGCGACAATGCCATCTGTAGAGTTTTCTATATGGAATTCAACAAGTTGGGCCAAACTTTTGGTATCGACCGAACCATCTTCATGCATTGGCGTAACCAACGCCACCAAGCTGCCCTGAATCATGCGAGCCTCACACCCGAATAAAAGCGACATGGTACTGTCGGGATGGTCGCCTGACAAGCGCTATCCTCACT
>JAHEDB010000296.1 GCA_024641465.1 Chromatiales bacterium
GCTCGTCATCTGCCTGCTGGCCCCCGCCATGGTCTTGGCCAAGACCAAACACACGCACATCAAAACCAGTAGCGAACTGCGCGACTGGTGTGAGCACAAATCATCGCGTTACTTTTCCGCCAAGGGCCTGAAACACTATAACTGGACCTCATCTACGGTAAATAAAAATAACTTTCTCGAAACTAAAGGTGAATGGCGGGTCGAAAACGAAAGGGTCCGGGTGGTGTGTCGGGTCAAACAGGGCGCGCTCAAGCGCTATGCGACATTTGAAATAGAACGCTGAAATTCGATATTGATGACCATTTATTTTGCACCATCTGCACACGATCAATTCACACTAAATTAATCAATTGACTTTAGAGTCGGTCTATGGCCGGGGAAAAAGCAAATTGCACCACTGTGAGGAAAGGATTACAGTGTTCAATAAATACCGGTGATTTAAAGATAAGGGATATATCCGCTGCTCAGCTCAATAACTGATCCAGCATGCGTGACCTGTATGAGCAAAAAACTCGCCAAACTCAGCCCGCCCCGTTTTACGGTGATCTATCCGCGCCAGCGTTTGTTCAAAAAGCTGGATGACTGGTCAGACACAGCGGCCATCTGGGTACAAGCCCCCGCCGGTTCCGGCAAGACCACCCTGATCGCCAGTTATTTGCAGAACAGGAAAAAACCCGTCACCTGGTATCAGCTGGATGCAGATGATAAGAATCCCGCCAATTTTTTTTATTACCTCGCCCTGATGCAACCCTGTGACCTGCCGGTCCTGACACCGGAATATCGGCTGGGCGGCATCCAGACCTTTGCCCGCGAATTCTTCCGCAATTTTTATCGCGAACTTCCAGACCGGTCCGTCTGGGTGTTGGATAATTATCAACTTGCCAGTACTCAAACCCTCGATGATGTGATCGACATCGCCCTGCAGGAGATCCCGCCCGGTCTACAGGTCATTCTCATCAGCCGTGAACCTCCGCCGCCCCCGCTGGCACGCCTGTTGACCACACCGCAACTACACGTGCTGAATCCGGTCGATATTTATCTGACCGAAGATGAGACACAAGGCATATGTAAACTGCACCTGCCAGGCTCCGCTAACCCCCTCCCCCACACACTTTACGACCTGACACGGGGCTGGGCCGCCGGAGTTATGCTATTACTCGAACAGGAAAAACACGGTGCGACCCTGTCTGCCAGGATCAAAACCGATACGCAACAAACCCTGTTCGATTACTTTGCCGGTGAGGTATTGCAGCGTGCCTCCGCAGAACTACAGGATATCCTGCTCAAAACTGCCTTTATCCCGCATATCACCATCGAGATGGCCGTCGCCCTGAGCAGCAATCCACAAGCGGGGGAATTGCTCAACGAGCTCGCCACGCGCAATTACTTTACCTACCGGCATGAGGATGAAACTCTGCACTTCGAGTATCACCCACTGTTTAGCGAATTTCTGCGCAAACAGGCACAATGTGTCTATGATCAAACGGCACTGACACAACTCTGTCGGCAATCGGCGCAATTACTCGCCGATGCCGGTCGGCACGAACAGGCATTTAAACTCTATCACGATATACAAGACTGGCCTGTCGCAATTGAACTTATCCTCAGCCAGGCGCAGGCGTTTCTCGAACAGGGTCGTGACCAGATCATTTATCAATGGCTACAACAGCTGCCACCCTCAGTTGTAATGAAACAACCCTGGTTGATGTTCTGGCTGGGTGCCAGCACCCTGGCAACCGATCCAAACGAAAGTTATCGCCACTTTGAACTGGCCTTCCAGCTTTTTCAACAGCAGAACGATCTGCAAGGTACATTATTCTCATGGATGGGCGCCGTTGACAGTGTTGTTTATTCGCTGAGCAAAGGGGCACGCCTGGATCGCTGGCTGCAGGAATTTGAAAAACTGCAACGTAACTATCCACTTGATGACATACCGCAACTGCAGGGTCAACTTGCGTCACGAATGATGGGTATGCTGATCCTGCGCCAACCGGATCACCCCGACGTAAACAAATGGTATGACAAGGCAGTAAATGCCCTGTCACAAATCGACAATATCAATCAACGCATGTTCAATGGATTCTATCTCTTTGCCTACAATATCTGGCGTGGCGAACTGGCAAAAGCGGCGGCACTGCTTGAAGGATTGGTACAGGGCAACCCGGCCGACTTCCCGCCCCTTGCCGCCACCACCTGCTATTTCGGCCGTGCCTGGTTGGCATGGTCGCGGGGCGACTATGAGCTTTGTCAGACGAATATCAATCAAGGTCTTGCGACTGCGCAACAGACCGGCGTCTATGTCTGGTACGGCATGTCGCTGATGATGGGTTCAACCAACGCATTCATCCACAGCATGCCTGAAGTGGCCGAGGCTTATCTGCAACAACTGACGCCGGAAATTTTCTCGATACGAGATATGGATAAAGCCTATTATTACAATGATCGCGCCGCATTCCGACTAGCCGCAGGAGACGCATTACAGGCCTACGAGGACCAGAAATTGGCCATCAGGATGGCTGAAGACTGTGGTGTTATTTACACCCTCGCCGATACCTTCTATGGCATGGCGCTGGTACAACATGCATTGGGTGATCATGCCTGGGCTTTACGTTATTTGCAGCAAGCCGATGAACATGGCAAACGCTACCGTAGTTCGACCAAGGCGATACAATGCGCCTTACTACGAGCACAATTTGCACTGGAAGCCAAAGATGAGCACAGTGCCCTGACCATCCTGCAGGCCGTTTTCGAGCAGATCCGCACCAAAGGCTTTGTTACCTATAACAGCTGGCAACCGACGGCCATTGCCAGGTTGTTTGCCTTTTGCCTGCGGCACAATATCTGCAACGACATCATCATAAGCCTGATTAAGCAATACCACCTCACAGCACCTGCAGATGAAACCAGTCCCGCCTGGCCCTGGCCGGTGCGCATCTGGACACTGGGCCGCTTCAGTGTGCTCAAGGACGAACAGCCCATTCGGTTTGAAAGCCGCGCGCAAAAAAAACCCTTTGAGTTGTTGAAGGTGCTGCTCGCCAAAGGTGGCCGTGATGTCAGTGAAGAGACCTTGTCCGAAGCCCTCTGGCCCGATGCCGATGGCGATGCCGCGCACAGCGCCTTCAGCACCACGCTCTCTCGATTGCGTAAATTACTCGGCCAGGACGCCCTGTTGTTGCGCGACGGTAAACTTAGCTTGAACAATTCTGTCTGCTGGGTCGATGTCTGGTCGGTGGAACGCGCCATCCGGCAACTGGAACAGGCGCTGGTGCAACACCAGGATGCGACGGCGATCGATGCCATCCTGCAGCCCATGCTCAATCTCTGTCATGGTGATTTCCTGCAGGCCGAGACCGCTGCCTGGGTATTGGCGTCACGCGAACGCATCAAGGGCCGGGTGCTGGCCGCGATCAAAAAGCTGATCGCCGCCAGTGCTGATTGCAAACAGGTTATTACACTGTATGAAAAGGCTCTGCAACTCGACCCGTTATCGGAAGCCAACTATCGCGGCCTGATGGCCTGCCTCGCCGTCAGTGGGGATCCATCGGCGGCCATGGCTCTGTATAACCGTTGCCGCAACACCCTTGATGCCAACCTCGGCATCGAACCCGCCGCCACCACTCGTGAGCTGGCCGAGGCCATTAGCCGACAGGAACTCGACGGTCTGCAACAGCATTGCGGCGTATGCCAAAACAAACCACCGACAACTGCCCAATCAATAGACAGCACCCATATATATCCAACAGAAAAGACAAAGGTCGAATCAGAATGACCACGCAGCAACTTGCCAAGTTAAGCCCGCCGCGTGTTGCGTTAGCCTACCCACGTCGGCGCCTGTTTAAACGACTGGACGGTTTGAAAAGGGCTCTGACCCCTTTAATTTTTATCCTGCGAATGAGACAAGCTTAAGTACTGATTTACATTTTCAGTTAACTTTTCAATTAATGCTTGCTGAGACGCAACCCTTTCATTGTCTGGTAAGCTTTC
>JAHEDB010000297.1 GCA_024641465.1 Chromatiales bacterium
TCGAGAAAGATATTCCACTTGTCCAGATGCCATTCTTTATAGTATTTGGCAAACAGATACAGTAACTCCTGGGTGCGCCCGACGGCGAATGAAGGGATCAGGATATTGCCTCCATCGATACTTGCCGCTTTGATGACTTCCCCCATCTCTCTGATAGTATCCGGCATGGGGCGGTGGCAACGGTCACCGTAGGTTGTTTCCATGACGACCCAATCTGACTCTGTTACGATTTGTGGATTACGCAGGATCGGTATATCACGATGGCCGAGGTCACCGCTAAAGGTAATTTTTCTGCTTTGCCCTGCTTCGTTCAACCAGACTTCCACAATGGCGGAGCCGAGAATATGCCCAGCATCCTGCAGACGAAATTTTATCTCCGGATATAAATCATACTCCTGGCCATATTCGAGCCCCTTGCATTTGTGAATGACTTTCTGCGCGTCCTGTTTGGTATAGAGAGGCTCGATCGCTTTCAGTCCTTTACGGGCTCGCTTACGATTTTCAATTTCGGCATCTTTTTCTGTCAGATAGGCCGAATCCTGTAGCAGGATATTGCACAGTTCCCGACTGGCTCGATGGGTGTATATTTTACCTTTAAAACCTGACTTGATGAGCAAAGGCAGACGCCCTGAATGGTCGATGTGCGCATGGCTCAGAATGACTGCATCGATATCCGCCGGCGTAAACGGAAACGGTTGTGAATTTCTGGCTTCATCTGAACTGTTGCCCTGAAAAAGGCCGCAATCAAGCAATACTTTACGTTTACCAACGCTTATGAGTGCGCAGGAGCCAGTAACTTCTTCGGTGGCGCCGTAGAATTGTATCTGCATAGTCGTTTCATCTGAGTGACTTTGTTTAAACGGTACAACTTTTTTTGTGATCTCACAACATGGATAATCTATCGATGTAAATTGATTTCATGCTTGAGGCAATATATTGACCTGGATCAATGGAAAATCCATCGTTAAGGTGCATATATCTTAGAGTAGGATTAGTTATTGCGAGCGTGATGCGTATGCCGGAAATATATGTAATTGTCGTCGATTCGGCCCGGGCCCATGTTCTGCACAGCACCGGCAAAACACAGCCTTTGATTGAGTATGAAATGTTGGACCACCCGGAAGGACGAATGCATACGCGGGATTTAACCGCCGATTTACCTGGTCGGGACAGTAACAGAACCGGTCTTGGTAAGCACCGCCTCGATTCTGCCTCAGATCCGAAACATCAGGAGGTCATCGAATTTGCCAAACGCGTCGCTGCCTATCTTGAACAATTGATTAACCGAAAGCAGGTTGATCAGTTAATGTTGGTAGCGGCACCCGCTTTTCTGGGTATTTTACGTGGGTCCTTGTCTGCGAATGTCGCCAGTGTGGTGACTTTCGAGCTGGATAAAAACCTGACACATCATAAGCCAGATGAAATACGTTACCATTTACCGTATTTCAAACCGCAGGAGCGTTTGGTAACTTGACAAATCGGGGTAAATGATCAATTTATAGTATTAGCAGCTTCATTTTGGGAGGTAAATGCCATGTCTGAATTGACCCCACTAGTCGGTAGCTGGTACCGAAACCTGGAAGATGATCGTCTTTTTGAAGTGGTAGCAACGGATGAAGACGATGGGACCATCGAGATCCAGTATTTTGAGAGCGAGATTGAAGAACTCGATACGGATACCTGGAGTGAGCTGGCGCTCGAATTGACTGCTGCGCCGGAAGATTGGACTGGTCCCTATGATGACCTGAGTTCGGATGACATGGGTGATACCGAAGGTAATCTCTATCCGGAAAACTGGTCCAGTCCATTCAAAGAAATAGATTGATTCTATAATCTATTATTAATTCACATCATTTTGCAATCTCGCTGGCGTCTTTTCCCCGCTAAATTCTCTTTCAGCAATTAAACATTTGGTCGATACATTGTTTGTGTCACGAACAAGTATCTGACAAATTAATTACTGATAATCCATCTGCAATGACCGACGCCACTAAAAACAACAGTAACAATATTGATGTTTCCGGGTTGCTTGCCGACCTGAAGCGGGGTTTTCTTGCGGATATTCCTGTCAGGCTGGGCGAAATGGAATCGCTTATTCTGGCCATGGAACGTGACGAAGCCTTTAGTGATAACTATGAAAGCCTCTATCGTCATACCCACAGCCTGAAGGGTTCTGCCGGATCTTACGGTCTGCACATTATCACCAGTATCTGCCATGCTCTCGAAGACGTCCTCAATGAGGTCGGCAGAGACAATGGCCGATTTAACGATTACGGCGCCGACTACTGGCTGAAATACATCGACCTGATTCGTCTGGTGCTGGAGGAGATCAACAAGGGCAAGGATAATTTTGTTTCTTTTGAGGCGGAGTTAAGCAAGCTCCAGTCGGTGCAGCCAGGAGGCGATCAGTATCATTTACACTGTCTGGTGGTTACATCATCGTCGCTGTATGAAAATATTCTGAACAACCTGTTTGGTAACGAGACCATTAAGTTTTCTTTTTGTTATGACGGCTATGAGGCTCTGGGGCGTTTATTAACGGAATCGTTTGACCTGTTGATCTCCGATTTCGAGGTTCCCTTGCTGAATGGCCAGGCCCTGTTTGGTTCACTGCGTCTATCCAACAGCAAAAATAAGAACATCAAAACCATGCTCCTGACATCCAAGGCGGACGGCAAATATAGTCGTTCAACTGATCCGGATTACATAATTCACAAAGATAAGAATTTCACCGAAAATCTTTCAAAAGCCATTCGTGAAATCGCCAGGCAATCGAAAACAAAAAAATAATCAGGCCTGTCGCCCACCCCTGTTGGCGGCATACTTGTAAATCTCCGACACCAGCATCAGAGACAAAGCCAGCCCCAGTAGAACCAGCCATTCATTCAGGGAAACGGGTTGTGTTTGTAGGATATCCTTCAGGCCATCGGTATACATGGATCCAATATGAATCAGTTGTGCGGCCAGGGTGCCAAAGATCAGTAAGGGATTTGAAAACAGTCGCATGTGAAACACGGAGCGGGTTTCTGAGCGGCTGTTCAGAACATGGATATTTTCAAATAACACCATCAGCAACAAGACCATATTTCTGGCCTCTTCGATGGCCATGCCTATGTGCAAAAGGTAGTAGAAGCTGGCATAGGCGAGTACACCCATAACGATGGCCGAGAGGATCACGCGCTGGATCATCACCCTGTTAAAAATCGCCTCATCAGGCGCGCGTGGCGGTTGCCTGAGTTCATCGCCTTCACCAGGCTCAAAGGACAGGGCGATATCCTGAATGCCGTTGGTCACCAGATTCAGCCATAGCAACTGTACTGCGGTTAACGGCAGGGGCAGGCCGCTGAGGATCGACAAAATAAACAAGACGATCTCTGCCGCACCAGTGGATATCAATAAGAAAATGACCTTGCGGATATTCGAATAGGCGATCCTGCCCTCTTCTATTCCCGCCACAATCGAGGCGAAATTGTCATCGGTGATGATCATGTCGGCGGTTTCCTTGGCGACATCGCTACCGGATTTACCCATGGCTACCCCGACATGTGCAGTGCGCAGGGCCGGTGCATCGTTTGCCCCGTCACCGGTCACCGCGACAAAATGGCCATTGCGTTGCAGCGACTGCACGATAGCGGTCTTTTGTTGCGGTTCAATACGGGCAAAGACATGTTTTTGTATCGATAGATTATCCAGCTCATGGTCCATGTGGGCAGCGAGTTCCTTGCCGTTGGCAACATCCTGAATGCTTTCCGCCAGTTGCAGTTGCCGCGCAATCGCCAGTGCCGTTAAAGGATGATCACCGGTAAGCATGCCGACCGTGATACCGGCAGAACGGCAGGCCCGTATCGCCTCACCGGCGCTTTCCCGCAAGGGATCGATAATACCCACCAGGCCTAGCAGGTGCAGATTTTCCGGACGGCCATTATGTATCTGTTGCGATGGGGTGTGTCCCCTGGCGACGGCCAGTACGCGATAACCCTGA
>JAHEDB010000012.1:0-1195 GCA_024641465.1 Chromatiales bacterium
CCCGGTACGAAGGCAAACAGAACAGCAGCCCAGATCCAGGGCGCTATCGATGCCAATGCCGGTGGTGTAATGGGTAACCTGAGCAGTATGACCGCGACACAGGTACAACTGATCGCAGATTTCCTGGCAGGTGGATCGAATTTACCCCAGGCCCCGGTCGCCAAGGCGGGCGGTCCTTACACTGCTGCCCTGGGTGATCAAATCTTGTTTGATGGCACAGCCTCTACTGATGCGGATGGGACGATTGTTTCCTACGCATGGAGTTTTGGTGATGGTGGCACTGCAACGGGTGCGACACCTGCTCATACCTATGCAACTGTCGGGACGTTTACCGTTACTCTGACGGTGACTGATAACAGTGGCATGACAGGTACAGCTACCTCGACAGCGAATGTTGCTGCAGGTACACCGCCACCACCGGTTTATGATGGGGTGGCTTTGTATGGTACCTATTGTTCCGGTTGTCATCAGCCCTTAACCACTAGCGTCAAGCTGGGTCGGACTGCTGCTCAAATCCAGAATGCCATTAACACCAATACCGGTGGGATGGGCAATGCTGCATACGGTCTGATTAACCTCATTCCGGCCGAGGTGCAGGCGATTGCCGATGCCCTGGGTGGCGGGACACCGACTCCACAGGCGCCGGTTGCCAATCCAGGTTCAGCCTATACCGGCGTGGTCGGGACTGCGGTGCAGTTTAACGGCGCCAGTTCAACCGACGCTGATGGGACGATTGTCTCTTACTCGTGGAGTTTCGGCGATGGGACGACGGGAACGGGTGCAACACCCAGTCATACCTATGCCTCGTCCGGTTTGTTTACTGTCAGTCTGACGGTGACCGATAACACCGGTCTGACCGGCAGTGCCAGCACCACAGCCAATATTGGCAGCAGTACACCTCCAACACCGGTATATGATGGTCTGGCGCTATACGCGGCAAACTGCTCTGGCTGTCATGGTGCGGCGCCGGGTACCAAAGCGGGTCGGACTGCCACACAGATCCAGAGCGCCATCAATACCGTTCAAGGCATGGCCGGTTTAAGTGGCCTGACGGCGGGTGAAGTCCAGGCCATTGCTGATGCCATTGCTACAAGTGGTGGCGGTACCGGCGGAGGAACCGGCGGTGGTACGGTTACCGTCACCAAGCAATCTCTGTATGTCACCTATTGCTCGTCCTGCCATGGTGCAACCGGCA
>JAHEDB010000012.1:1295-15113 GCA_024641465.1 Chromatiales bacterium
ACGGCGGCAAGGAAGAAGGGGTGCGTGGTGCGAGTGCCAGCAAGATCAAGAGCGCCATCTCAGGTGAAAAGGATATGAATTCCCTGTCCAGCCTGAGTAGTCAGGTCATCCAGGCGATATCCGATTACTTGAATGGAAAGGGCGGGACGGTCGACTTGCCTGCGCCTCCCTCAGGTGGCGGTAGTGGTGATGGCCTGGCCCTGTACAGTAGCTATTGCGCCGGTTGTCATGGTGCAGCTCCAGGCTCTAAGGCTGGGCGTACGGCAGCACAAATCCAGTCGGCTATCAACAGTGTTGGTAACATGAGTGGGTTGAGCAGCCTGACGGCGGCCCAGGTGCAGGCCATTGCTGATGCCATCGGCACCGGTGGTGGTACGGGAGGTGGTGGTACCGGCGGTACCGTTACCGTCACCAAGCAATCTCTGTATGTCACCTATTGCTCGTCCTGTCATGGTGCGACCGGCAACGGCGGCAAGGAAGAAGGGGTGCGTGGTGCGAGTGCCAGCAAGATCAAGAGCGCCATCTCAGGTGAAAAGGATATGAATTCCCTGTCCAGCCTGAGTAGTCAGGTCATCCAGGCGATATCTGATTACCTGAATGGTAAGGGCGGTACGGTTGATTTGCCGGCCCCTCCCTCAGGTGGCGGTAGCGGTGACGGCCTGGCCCTGTATGGTACCTATTGCGCCGGTTGTCACGGTGCTGCACCGGGTGCCAAGGCCGGTCGCACAGCTGCACAAATCCAGGCGGCGATCAACAGTGTCGGTAACATGAGTGGGTTGAGCAGCCTGACGGCGGCACAAGTGCAGGCCATTGCCGATGCCATCGGTAGTGGTGGTACGGGTGGCGGAACAGGTGGCGGTACCGGCGGTGGATCAACACCTCCTGATGGACTGGCCCTGTACGCCAGCAACTGCTCAGGTTGTCACGCTGCTGCTCCGGGTAGTAAGGCAGGTAGTACGGCGGCACAGATCCAGTCAGCCATCAACAATGTCAGTAATATGAGTGGATTGAGCAATCTGACAGCGGCTGAAGTACAGGCCATTGCCGACGCCATCGCAACAGGCGGTGGCGGTACCGGCGGTGGTACGGGTGGCGGTACGATCAGTGTCACCAAGCAATCTCTGTATGTCACCTACTGTTCAGCCTGTCACGGTGCGGATGGCAAGGGTGGCAAGGAAGAGGGTGTAACCGGCTCCAGTGCCAGCAGCATCCACAGTGCTATCTCTAGCGTAAAGGATATGAATTATCTGTCGAGCCTGAGTTCTCAAATTGTTCAGGCCATATCTGACTTCCTGAATGGCAAGGGCGGTAGTATTGACATACCGGCGCCCACTTCAGGTGGTGGCAGTAATGGTCTGGCCCTGTATGGTACCTATTGCGCCGGTTGTCATGGTGCCGCACCGGGTGCCAAGGCCGGCCGCACAGCTGCACAAATCCAGGCGGCGATCAACACCGTCAGCAACATGAGTGGTTTGACCGGATTGACTGCGGCTGAAGTGCAGGCCATTGCCGATGCCATCGCGACAGGTGGTACTGGCGGAGGCACAGGTGGTGGTACCGGCGGTGGAACAACACCTCCGGATGGACTGGCCCTGTACGCCAGCAGCTGTTCAGGTTGTCACGGTGCTGCACCGGGTTCGAAGGCCGGTCGCACGGCGATACAGATCCAGTCAGCCATCAACAATGTCGGCGACATGAGTGGTCTGACCGGATTGACCGCAGCGGAAGTGCAGGCGATTGCTACCGCAATCGGCGGCACCAATGCACCACTGCCGCCAACAACACCGGAAGGCCTCTACGCCACATATTGTTTATCCTGCCACGGTGCAGGAGGACAGGGTGGGGCTGTAGAAGGTGTTCGCGGGGCATCGGCTAATGAGATTAGTAAAGCCATCAGTAGTGAAAAAGATATGAACTTCCTTAGTGGCTTGCTAAGCACCAGCCAGATCAACTCCATTGCCCAATACCTGAATGGTGGCAGCACCAGTGAGCCGTCTGGTAGCAGTGAAACTGGTAGTAACACCAGTGAGTCTGGTAGTAGTTCCACCTCTCAGGAAGGCTCTTCAAGCCGCGGCAATAGCCCAAGAGAATGGCTACGCCGAATCTTTGGCCGCGATATGAATGGGGCCTCGGGTGGTGGTGGTGCCTTTGGGATAACCGAGTTGTTTATGTTGTTCATGGTCCTGCTGGGGAGGAGTACTCTCCTTCGCAAGATAAAGTAGTGCTTAGAAACAGGTAACAGGAACATCCTGTTCAGAGGGGGGCGAAAGCCCCCCTTTTTATTAAGTCAGATTTTTGGTATGGTCCGTCTTATGGCTTTACGAATGAATGTTGATGTGGTCTCTGCCGAGCGGCTGATCTTTACTGGTCAGGTTGAGCAATTATATGTGCGGGGAGAAGTAGGAGAGTTAGGGATCTTTCCCCGACATACGCCGTTAATGACGTGTTTACGCCCCGGCTTGTGTCGACTCATGCTGCCAAACAATGCCATCGAATCTTTTTTTGTCTCCTCCGGTTATCTTGAAGTTCAACCCCATATCGTCACGGTCCTGGCGGACACGGTGATCCGTTCGGAAGAGCTCGATGCGGCCGCTGCCCACGCTGCAAAACAAATAGAACAATATGAAGGTAAGAAACTACAGTTTGACAAGGAGTTGGCGTTGAATATTGCCCTGATCAGGGCGCTTGAAGAGATCAGGAAGTCCTGAGCAGGTTTCGCGAACCACGTCCCATTATTTTCCAGCTTGGCGTATTATTGGGTGCCCTATACTAGGAGCCCTTGGCTGGATAAAACTACTAAAATGAGTCACTTTCTCTTTTTCATTCTTATCATATCAATCCTCGTCACCGGTTGGCTGACGCGCCATGAGACCTATTTATCCCCTGAAAATGGTCTGGGTTATTATTTAGGTATTATCGGTGGCAGTATGATGCTGATGCTGGCGCTATATTCCTTACGCAAAAATCTCCGTTTTATGCGTAACTGGGGTCCGATCAGTTACTGGTTTTCAACGCATATGCTAATGGGGGTGCTGGGGCCGGTATTAATCCTGTTTCACTGCAACTTTTCCCTCGGATCGACCAACAGCAATTTGGCTTTAGTTGCCATGTTGATAGTCTCTGGCAGTGGGTTAATCGGCCGTTATTTTTATACAAAAATCCATTATGGTTTGTATGGTCGACATGCCTCATTAAATGAGTTGAAAGAAATGGTAAAGCTGAATAAGGGACGCATCGGTAAAAACCTGAAACTACGCAGTAGGACAATCGAACGAATATCCCGGTTTGAAAAGTTAAGCCTGAAGGATACCGGAATAATACTAAGTATACTACGGTTACCATTTGTGACGGTGTTATCACATTTTCTCTATATGAGTGTGGCCAGGGAACTAATTCACCTATTAAAACGTTATAGGGCTAAGAATGTAATTGATAAAGACACATACAGGAAATCAGGAAAGATGGCCAAGCGGCAACTAAGGACATATATCTCGAGTGTGAGTCAACTATCCGGTTTTACTGCGTATGTAAAATTATTTTCTATCTGGCATCATTTGCATATGCCTTTATTTGTTGTTCTCATACTGACTGGGGTAGTCCACGTTTTTGTGGTTCACATTTACTAAGCTACATCGGTGTGATGTCCGGTATCTGGTCAGGATAGGTCTGGTATCCCTGTCGGCGTTATTTTGTCAATTTCTTCAGGCTGATACTATTGAATCTCTGATTATGCCTGGCCCTGTAATTGAGGGGCATAAGAAATATGAACAGACATGCAATAAATGCCATTCAGTCTTCAGTAAAAGTGAAAAAGACAAACTATGCGCAGACTGTCATAAAAATATTGCCAGAGATGTTGCCGGTAAACGTGGCTATCACGGCAGATTAAAGAAGCAAGCTAAATGTGTTCATTGTCACACGGAGCATAAGGGTAGGGATGCCGATATTGTGAAGTTGAACCAGGCGATATTCGATCACAGGCAAACTGATTTTGTTCTAAAAGGTGCGCATGCCGGCGCGGCATGCGACAAGTGTCATGAGAAAAAGAAAAAATACCATGACGTAACATCAAAGTGTCAAATATGCCATAAAAAAATCAACCCCCATGTAATTGCAAAGTTAAAACAGCGTGACAGGCCATTGGATTGTGTGGCATGTCATAATGCAATTAGATGGGAGGAAATCCAGTTTGATCATGATAAAACTCATTTCAGGCTCAATGGTAAACATGAGCCCGTCAAATGCATTAACTGTCATCCGAAAGATCAATATCAAAATACGCCGGTAGATTGCTATGCATGTCATAGATATGATGATGTTCATAAGAGAGATAAAGGCAGGGCGTGTCAAAAATGCCATAACGCCCATGGTTGGAAAAATCTCCGTTTTAATCATGACAAGGAGACCAAATTTCCGATTAAGGGCAGGCACAAGAAATTGCAATGTGTTGGCTGTCATAAAGAAGATCCATACAAGGTAAAAATCAAAAAAGAGTGTATTTCCTGTCACAAGGTAGATGACCGTCATAATGGACGGTTCGCGGAAAAATGCAACAAATGCCATAAGGAAGACGGTTGGGACGAAATCCTGTTTGACCATGGGAAAGATACAAAATTCAAGTTGTATGGCAGACACAAAAAAGTCGTTTGTGAAGATTGTCATTCAAGAAATGCTTATGATCACAAAACAAGCATGGATTGCTATTCCTGTCATAAAAAGGACGATGTGCATAAGAAGCAGCAAGGGGAAAATTGTAATAAATGTCACAATGAATCAGGTTGGCAAAAAAAGGTGATTTTTGATCATGATATCACCCGGTTTCCGCTGCTGGGTTTACATTCGGCTTTAGCCTGTGAGGAGTGTCATCTTAATAACAAATATAAGGATGCAGACAAAGAATGCGCCAGCTGTCACAAAAAAGACGATGTGCATAAAGGCCGATTGGGTCTACAGTGTAGAGCCTGTCATAACTCCAACGATTGGCGAGTGTGGAGATTTGATCACGATAAACAGACTGAATTCAAGCTGGATGGAAAACACAAGAAGTTACATTGTTATGATTGTCATAAAAAGGCCGTAGTAAATATGAAGAATCAGCTTTCCGAATGCAATGATTGCCATTCCGCGGATGACGTTCATAATGGCCAATTCGGTAGAAACTGTTCTCGCTGTCATTCGACAAAAACATTTAAAAATGCCAGGATAAAGCAATGAGGGTTCAGGTATGAAGAATCATTTTGTCGTTTTTTTCAGAAAATATTTCTGGCTGATAATTGTTGTGGTGTCAGGGATGTCAATTGAAGCTCTGCAAGCAGCTCCGGCTGTTACATCTGATTTCAATCACGACACCACCGGATTCTCGCTTACCGGTCCACACAGAGTTCTCGAGTGTAATGAATGTCATATTCGAGGTATTTTCAAAGGCCTTCCACGGCGCTGTGTATCGTGTCATGATCGAGGTAGCATGATCGGTTCTTCGCAAAAACCACTCAACCATATCGTTACTACCGGAGATTGTGAAACCTGCCATTCAGGTCGGACCTGGATGGTAAGCCGATTTGATCACAGCGGGGTATCGGGTATTTGCCTGAATTGCCACAATAATGTACAACAAATCGGAAAGCCGCCCAGACATGTTGCCAGCTCTAATAACTGTGATAATTGCCATCTCACCGTCGCATGGATACCCGCCAGGTTTGATCATCGAAATCTGAGTGGCACCTGTTATTCCTGTCATAATGGGGTCACTGCAACAGGTAAAAATCCGAACCATATTACAAGTAGCAATAACTGTGATGACTGCCATAGTACGGTAGCCTGGGCACCGGCAAGGGTTGACCATACCGGCATAACTAACAACTGTTATTCCTGCCATAATGGGATAAAGGCCAGAGGGAAGAATCAAACCCATCTGGCCACCAATAATATATGTGAAAACTGTCATCGTACTACCGCATGGTTACCGGCGAACTTTAAACATACGGGTATAACAACTAACTGCTACTCCTGCCATAACAATGCGCCTATCCCAGGTAAGCCAAAAGATCATCCAAATACCGACAATGTATGTGAAGCTTGCCATAAAACAAGTACGTGGTCACTTTAATAATTTGTCGATTCTTTTACTGAATATTTTATATGTTGCATGAGGTGAGATTATTCTGGAATGCGTTTTTAATAACGGCTGCACTATTGGGCCTGTTATTTTTCGAGTCTGTTTCAGCCAATGAAAACCAGGTGGATTATCGTTACGTGATAAATGTTATTGACTCAAATCGTAATGAAAAAATCAATATAGAGAATCATTCGTATAAAAGCATAATTTATACAGTCAAAGTAGAAATTGATGGCAGGAAGAAATACCGAGCAAGAATTGGGTTTTTTAATAGCAGAAAAGAGGCGCTACAAGTTCTTTCAGAAACAAAGAAAAAATATCCTGGCGCATGGCTCGACACTGTAAAAAAATATGATCAATTGTATCTGGGTAAGTGGTATTCAGGGAGAGATATGCGGTCGGAGTCCGCGTCTTTGAAAAATACATCGTTACTGATGGATAAAAAAGAGACGGATAAGATAATGGAGATGGCAAGGAAACATATTGTAGATCATGAATATGAAGATGCAATTAAGTTATATACCCGGATTATTTCCCGCGGGCACGAAGATTTTAAGCAGGATGCACAGGAGTATCTGGCGGTAAGCAGGGAAAAAAACGGGCAATATGCCCACGCCAAAGCAGAATATCTGGAATATCTCAGATTGTATCCGACAGGTGAGGGTGCGGATAGAGTCAAGATGCGGCTCGACAGCATGCTGCTGGCCAGTGCACCGCCAAGAAGGAAACTGGAACAGAAGAAAATTAATGACAGTGTATTGTGGTCCAATTCCGGTTATGTAACTGAGTTTTATCGCTACGACAAACTCAGAGAAAATACCACTACCGTCGAAAAATCATCTTCTGCCTCGTCAATGGGATTGTTTTCCAGGCGCAGGAGTGATGCCAGTGATATGAAGATGCAAATGACCGGCGATTATCTGCTTGATCTTAATAATCCGGATGGCAATCGCGGACGTTTGACTTCCCTTTTTGTTGATTATGCCAATCGGCCAAAAACAGCCAGCATCAGGCTGGGGAGACAGAGCCAGACCAGGTCGGGCGTGCTCGGACGGATGGATGGCATATGGGCAGATTACCAGCTTCATCCGCAATGGAAAATTAATCTTGTTGCAGGTCACCCTGTAAATTACTTTGAATCAAACCAGGTACAGGAGAATAGTAGTTTTTTTGGTTATAGTCTTGATATCGGTCCATTCAATCAATATTGGGACTTCAATTTATTTAAGATAGAACAACAAGTGGACGGAGTGAAAGATCGAGAGGCGACGGGTGGTGAGATCCGTTATATCAGTCCGGCCGGGGTGTTTTTTACTCTTGTTGATTACGATACATATTACGAAGAGCTCAATAAAGTATATGTCGTATCAACCATGAGATTTGGTGAGCGAGGTACGCTCAATCTTATTTATGATCGAGGTAAAGCGCCATACATGCTGACTACTAATGCATTACAAGGCCAGCCATATCAGTCAATCGACAAAATGAAAACTATTTATAGTGAAAATGAAATTAAGCAAATTGCCAGGGATAGAACTTCTGAAATTACCACAAGCAGTATCAGCGGTTCATTTCCTGTCAGTAAAGACTATATGATGAATCTTGATATGACGATTACCGATATTTCCGGTACCCCGACTTCGGCTGGTGTAATCGGCACCGAGCCAACAGGCAATGAGTATTATTATGGAGTCCAGTTAATTGGTAATGATGTGCTATTCAAAAGAGATACCGTATTGTTTGGTGTCAGGTATACCGATGGCAGCACCTATCAGAAAGTATCGTATTCAGCCAGCGATTCAATGATGCTTAATAATAAGTGGCGGGTTAATGCCGGGCTATATTACGAACTGACCAATCAGACGAATGGGGCAAAAATCACTGCCATCAAACCTTCTTGTGGTTTAGTTTATCAATACTCCAAGGCTCTGCATCTTGAGACAGATATTCTGTATGAAAATTCATCAGTCACCGGGGACACCCTGCCGATAGAAAGGCAAGGTACCAGCTTTAATGCAGGGATGACGTACGATTTCTAGCGATTCTCAATGGTTGCGGCAATATTGGCGTATCCGGAATTTATGGCAATATCTTCTGCATTATGTCGGTCAGTGTTGCGTTTTTTGCTGTTTGCTCCTTTCGAGAGCAAGAGTTTGACAATATTCATGTGACCATATTTGGCTGCCAACATAAGAGGTGTATTGCCGAACTGGTCTTTGGCATCGATGTCGGCGCCTTTATCAATCAGATAATTAACCACTTTGGCCTGGCCGTGACTGGATGAAAGCAATAACGGGGAGTTCCCCGTCTGGTCTTTATAATTAATATCTGCTTTTTCATCGCAGGCCAGTTTGACTATATCCAGATTGCCTTTTTTTGCTGAAATCAACAGGCTTTCTGCCAAACCAGTTTTCGTAACAACATCAACATGTTTTTGTCTTAACAGGAATCTAAAAGTAGCCTGGTGATTGTTGATAGCCGCATCGGTCAACAGCCGGCTGTTTCGCTTGTCGTCTGCTGATAGTCTGGCGCCATTTTCGATCAATGCTTGAAGAGTATCGGTATTTCCGTTCATTATGCTGTAGTAGAGTGCGCTATTGCCGCTTTTGTCTACGGTGTTTACCGATACACCCCTGGTAAGTAATTGATGGACAATTTCACTGTGGCCCTTTTGACTGGCAACTATTAATGGCGTTTGACCGGCATTGTTCTTGATATCTGGATGGGCCTTTGCGGCAAGAATTAATTGAACGGCTTCAGGCTTGTTATTTTCAACAGCAAAGGCAAGTACACTCATTCCTGTCGAAGATTGCAGGTTAAGTTTTGCCTTGAAGCGAAGCAAAATTCTGATGGCTTCGAGATTGCCGCGTAATGAGGCCAGCATCAGTGCGGTATAGCCTTCTGGATCCTGTTGATTTATAAAATAAGGGTTTTTTAGCAGAATACGCCTGACTTCGCTCGCATCGCCACGCCAGCTTGCTACCATTAGCGGTGTCCATTTATTAAAAGGAGGCTTCTGTTCTTTTGCTGTCAACTGTAGCTGGTGCCTGCCATCAGCAGGTTTTCTTGTGCTGTGGGCGCCATAACGCAACAGCAGCCGTTGTATATCTTTATTATTTTTTAGTTCGGCCAGGGCGAGTGCAGTGTAACCCTGTTTATTCTGGTTATTGATTTTATAATATTTTTTTTCGGTGAGTAGATATTCAACAATGTCCAGATGCCCCTGTTTAACTGCGTGCATGATGGCGCTGTAGCCATTGTTGTCGGTCTTTCGATAATCAGCATTTTCATGTAGCAGCAGTTTTACAATGCTCAGTTCGCCGTTTGCGCATGCGTGATGCAGGGCCGTCATCCCGTCATTGTCGGTCCTGTCCTTGTCTACCCCCAGTTCTATTGCTGCCTGTGCGCTGTCAAGTTTACCCAGTCTGGCGGCCATCATCAGGGTGGTGAGTCCGTTTTCGTCGGCCAGATCAGGGTCGGTTTTTATCAATTTCGTAACGCGTTCGTTACGGTTGTCACTGATGGCGGCTCGCACCGCCCTGATTCTGTCGGTTTTATTCAATGCCGAGAATTCATCCGGAGCCGGGTCATTCAGTATGGCCAATTGCTGTTCGGCGCGTTTATATTTGCCTTTTAACGCGTATTGATACCATTTTCTGGCCAACACCAGGTCGATGCCGCCACCCAGACCTTTGTGATACATCACACCAAGGTTATATTGTGCCCGTGCATGACCTTGTTTGGCCGCTTGGTAAAACCACTTACGTGCCAGGGGCTCATTTTTTTCTACGCCTTGACCATTACGATAAAGCACAGCTACTTGATATTGCGCCTCCTTGTCACCAGTCTCGGCAAGGTTGGAATACAGGCTGTATGCCTTGTTGTAGTCTCTGAGTTTAATAGCCAGTCGTGCCTGCTCGGATGTGGTATCGGCAAGAACCAGCCGGGTATTTATCGTGAAGATTAAAACCACGAGCAGCAAGAGATGGCTTACATACGACAGGAAACGCAGCGCAGGATTATACCGTGCCATATTTAGTCTCGACTTCAATACCAATCTGTTTCAGGAAAGGGGTTGGCAAAATACCACCGGCGCAGATGATGGCGGCATTATTTTTCAATATGATTTCCTGACCCAGATGCTCAAGGCTGACCTGGTCTGAGGTAAATTGTTTAACATTTGATGACAACAGGACCTTTAATCTACCCGTCGTAGCGGCCTGTGCTACCTTGTCGAGATTTTTCTGTTTGGCGCGGGAGAAACTTTCACTCCGATAGGATATCGCTACGGTAGTCCCGGGCTGTTCGGCGATACTGGTTGCCGCTTCCAGGGCGCTGTCACCACCGCCGACCACCAGCACATGCTGGCCCTTGTATTGCTCCGGGTCGATCAAACGATATACCACCTTGGGGAGTTCCTCACCTGGGACGCCGAGTTTTCGGGGTGTACCACGCCGCCCGATACTGAGCAGGACCGTGCGGGTTCGATAGCTTTGTTTGCTGGTCGTGACGATAAAGCCATCACCATCCGGTTTAATATCCTCGACTTTTTCCCGATAGTGGATCTTCAGACCCTGTTCCCTCTCAATCCTCTGCCACAGTTTTAATAATTCTTCCTTGGTGGTTTCGCGGATATTGATCTTACCCACCAGCGGCAGTTGCATCGGTGCGGTCATGACCAGCTTGCCGCGCGGAAACTGAAACACCGTCCCCCCCAGTGAATCTTGTTCGATGGTAACGGCACGCAGTTTGTGTTGTTGAGCCCCCAGGGTTGCCGCCAGTCCGGCCGGGCCTGCGCCGACGATGACTACATCCAGCCGGTCACTCTTACCTTTGCCGATCTCCTTGACCTTACGAATGGCCTCCATGGCTTGGCGACCCTGTTCAACGGCATTGCGGATCAGGCCCATACCGCCCAGTTCACCTGCGATGAACAGGCCCGGTACATTGGTTTCAAAATTGTCTTTTACGTTTGGGATATCGACGCCACGTTGCTCGGTGCCGAATACCAGGGTAATGGCATCGAACGGGCAAGCGGACTTACAGGCGCCATGGCCTATGCATTTACTGGGATTGATCAGCTGGGCCTTACCGTGAATTAGCCCGAGTATTTTTCCTTCGGGGCAGGCCGTGACACATGCCCCGCAGCCGAGACACAGACCCGGGTCAATGATGGGGTGGAGTGAAGCGGGCTCGCCCAGCCCTGCGGCGATGGCGGCGTGTTTTTCCCTGAGCGTTTTTCCATGCCGTAGTTGCCTGTTGAAGGCGAACAGCAGGATCATCAATAACGGGAGGGAATAAAATATAATTTGTTGGTAGTTAATGCCGTCCATAGGCCCTAAGTGTAACGCGTTCGATTGAACAACGAGAAATTATCGGGCTTTTTCTTTGTGTGCGGCAGGGCGGGAATGTGATTTTGTCGTTTCAATCACATTATGGATGGCACTCAATACCATGAATATTATTCAGGCAAATACCACCCAGGTTGTGGCGATGTATTTCACCCCGGTTTGAACCGTGACGGCTCGATGCTCATGGGTCCAGAAGGGGGGGAATAACACCAGCTTGCCCTGTTGCGGGGTCACCTTGATGTCCTGATAAAGAAATTCGGTCTCACCCCCCGGGCCGGGGACGTCGTTCAAATACCACAGGGCAACCAGCTGGCGTTGGCTGAACTGGTGGCTGCCGCCGTCGATATGCCAGTGATAATGCTCCCCCGGATTGTAGCGCTGGATGCCATAGCCCATATCCTTGAACGGGCCCTTGAAATAGGGAAAGGTCTCGCGAAATTCTTTGACGGCCATGCCCAGGGAATAAAACAGCGCCCGGTCGATATCCTTCCAGTGTTCCTTGCCGCTGACCACCAGGTCGGTGGTTTTCTTGATGCTGCTGTCCTGCTGCACCGTCTGGCCGATGCGACCGGCATATTGTTCGTCGGCGTGTGCTTCAAAGCGGCGGATCATTTCGGCACAAAGATCTGCCGGGAGGGCATGGTCCTTGGCAAAGATAAAGGTATTGGGTTTGAGCTCACGGATCGTCGTGAGGGGGGGAACGGTTTTTTCCATGGGTCTACCGGTACTTCACTAAATTTAGATTACAGACGTTTGCCTTCAATCAAAGCGTCTATTTGTTTGACCCAGTCAGGGCCCTGCTGGTGGAAGATTGTCAGGGCCTGACGGGCGACAGTCAACCAGTGATCATGACTTAGATCGATGATTTGTTTGAAGGGGGTGATAGAACGGGTTTCCAGCCACTCTTGGTAGACGGTCTTGAGACGCGGAAACAGGTCCTTGCGCATATTGCTCAGATTACCAAGATAAAAATGGATTGAGGCCTCATTATCGGCTGTTACCAGATAGGGCAGGGTCGAGAGGGCATCGGCCAGATGATCGCGAATGGCGCGCAGCATGAACTCGGCCTTGGAACGGGGCAGGGCGATGAGCATGGCCTCCCATTCCTCGCCCAGCAACTTGCCGGCCATGACTTCACCGGTTTCATGCATCAGGACCGCTGTCAGTTCATTATCGGTCATTTGCTCCAGGGCCGAGTCGATATCGTGTTTGAAATCGTACATGGCGATGGCGCGGGCCATGGGATTGTCGGGCTTGTTCCAGTTCCATTGTTCGATCTTTTCCCACAGCAAACGACGCAGTGACTCACGCCGGACAAATATGGTTTTGCCCTGGGTCATGGCCGGCGGAGAACTGAGGTCACGGGCCAGCTCGTTGCTGCTCACCAGCACCTGGTAATCCTCCTCCTGACGTTGCGTCTCCAGCTTGCCGAGGAAGAAGTGGGGTTTGTTGCCATAGCCCAGACCGCCGCTGTAGACGTAACCCAGCGGTATCAAGTGTTGATTAATGGCCTCGGTTTCAAATGGACCATAAGACTGTTGTTCGATAATGATCGGTGTATAGTCGGTCTCCTCCAGGCTCTCCCACAGCTCTTCACGTTGGCGCAGCCACTGGCCGACATCTTCCTGGGGCAGGGCGTCGGTAAAGCCGTGACCGGCCTCCCAGCGATAGAATTCGCGCATTTTCATCAGATAGATGCAGAGGGTGTAGTCGGTAGCGAAGCCGGCATCGGCGATGTGGCAGTTGTGTTGCACCGCCTGGGTGATTGTCTGTAGTTGGCTATTCATGAGATCATTATATATAGTGTATGGAAATATAATACCTAAGTAAAATGCTATGATATTATATTAACATTGATTAATGAAGACAGCTAGTTTTCCCGCCAGATTCTGCTTTAAGAATCCTTGGCATCTTATTGAATTGTGAGGTTATTACCGTGCGCGTAAGAAGTAAGTGGAGTAAAAAAGACAAGACCCATACCGTTGAGGAGATCGGTGGCGCCCTGGCCTTTATTGCCTGGCGAATCGCCACCAACGCCGTCCTCAACATGGAGAACCATGACTACGCAACGGAGACCCAGTCCCAGCGACTGGACATTATTGGTGAGTTTCTGGCCTTTACCATCCATATCATCGACCGCATGACGATTGAACGATTCAGCCCGGAAGACCGCCAGCGCTTTATGGTGGCACTGGCCCTCAAATCAGCCAAGCACATGGAAGATAATCGACGTGACATCGAAGGCCCCGGTGATTACCGACAGGCCTTTATCGATATGCTGAACCAGCGACTCGATGAATATTCAGACTGTGCCTATAGCGAAGAAGAAGGGGCGAGTTTTGTTATGCGCCG
>JAHEDB010000298.1 GCA_024641465.1 Chromatiales bacterium
TCCTTTTAACATTGGTATATCCCGCAAATTGTTAACCGCTAAAATCATATCCCCAATAATGCAAGCACTCACCATTCGAGATTTGACCAAGACCTACAAAGGCGGCGTCCAGGCCCTGAAAGGCGTAGACCTGGAAGTTCCGGCCGGGGATTTCTTTGCCCTGCTTGGCCCCAACGGCGCCGGTAAGTCGACCACCATCGGGATCATCTGTTCGCTGGTGAATAAAAGCGGTGGCTCGGTCGAGGTATTTGGCCATAACATCGATACCGACTTGGAACAGGCCAAGAGCTGTATCGGACTGGTGCCGCAGGAATTCAACTTCAACCAGTTTGAGCCGGTGGTGGAGATCGTCGCTGGCCAGGCGGGTTATTATGGAATCGATCGCGATACCGCCTACCGGCGTGCGGAAAAATACCTCAAGCAACTCGGGCTGTGGGAAAAACGCCGCGCCATGGCGCGCGAGCTGTCCGGTGGCATGAAGCGCAGGCTGATGATTGCCCGCGCTTTAATCCACGAACCCAAACTTTTGATCCTGGATGAGCCCACCGCCGGGGTTGATATTGAAATTCGCCGATCGATGTGGACTTTTTTGCAAGACATAAATCGGCAGGGGACGACCATTATTCTGACCACCCACTATCTGGAGGAGGCCGAGAGCCTGTGCCGCAATATCGCCATCATCAATAATGGCCGAACCATCGAAAGCACCGCCATGAAATCCCTGTTGAAGCGCCTGCACGTCGAGACCTTTATCCTGCAACTCCGGGATGCCATGGCCGACTTGCCGCGGATACCCGGCTATGAATTCAGACTGACTGACGAAAATACCCTCGAAGTGGACATCAGCAAACAACGTAGTATCAATGAGTTGTTTGTCGAGTTACAGAAGCAGGGCATCGTCATCGAGAGCATGCGCAACAAATCCAATCGGCTGGAAGAGCTGTTCATGAACATGGTCGAGCAGGGGCGGACATGAAACTGCAACAACAATACATGGCCCTGAGCACCATCGTGCTGAAAGAGATCCGGCGCTTTACACGGATCTGGGTGCAGACCATCCTGCCGGCGGCCATCACCATGACCCTGTATTTTGTCATTTTCGGCAATCTGATCGGTTCCCAGCTGAACGATATCCATGGCCTGAAATACATCGATTATATTGTGCCGGGGATCATCCTCATGGCGATCATCAATAACTCCTATGCCAATGTGGTGTCATCCTTTTTCAGTGCAAAATTTCAACGTCATGTCGAGGAATTATTGATCTCACCCATGCCGAATTATTTGATTGTGCTGGGTTATGTATCGGGCGGCGTGGCGAGGGGGTTAATGGTGGGGCTGACCGTGACTGTCGTTGCGGCGTTTTTTGTCGACCTGCATTTTTACAGTCTAACCGCCACTCTGGCCGTTGCCGTACTGACTTCGATGCTGTTCTCGCTGGCCGGTTTTATCAATGCGGCCTATGCGAAGAGCTTTGATGACATCTCGATCATCCCGACCTTTGTGTTGACACCGCTGACCTATCTGGGCGGGGTATTTTATTCAGTCGAGATGTTGCCGGGGGTATGGCATTCAATATCCCTGGCCAATCCGATTTTATACATGGTGAACGCCTTGCGGTATGGCATGCTCGGGGTATCCGATATCAATATCGTTACGGCCTTCAGCATGATCATCGCGTTTGTGCTGAGCCTGTACTTGTTTGCCTTATATCTGCTGCACAAGGGTATCGGCGTCAGGAACTAAGCACCTGCTTACTGGCAGGAAAAATAGATAATGTGTTCGTTGTCTACCGTAACGGATTTGCCCAGGCTGATGAAACCCGAGCCGGACAGGGGTAGCTCCTCACCCTGTACATAGACTTCCTTGCCGCCCTGGGTCTTTACAAAGGTGCCATTGGTGCTTTGATCGATTAACACGTATTTACCCTTACGATAAACAATGCGCGCATGCTGGCGTGATGCCAGGTCGGAGTTGACGGTAATATTGCTTTGACGGGATCGACCAATAATAAAATCGCCGGATTTTGGGTTTATTTCTTTAATTGTGTTGTGATAGGTCAGATAGAGCTGGACCTCTTTGTTAAACAGGGAACGAACCCGGGAGACATCCATCTCCTGGGTATGGACCCCTGAATCCGGATCGTGCAAACCACTGTCAGATACTGTGGACTGTTCAGATGGTTGAGTGGCAATCAGATCGATGAAATTATTCTGTCGATGCAACAGGAAACGGCCCATCTGGTCGAAAAACGTTTCATTGATTAATTTTTCAGTGAGCAGGTAACGCTGTCGGCCAAGTTGTTCGAAGTTATTGACCGACATGGTAATACCCTTATCGTCAGGCGTGATGCAGAATGTCACCGAACTGTTGATCTTGCCATCAAGGACAAGTTTGTTCTGATCGCAGGTGAAATTGATACCGGCCTGTTCGAGGATGTCTTCAATCCTGTCATTGATTGATTGGTCCAGTTGTACAGAACAGGAGTCCTGTATGTGTGTGCTAAAGTTAAGGATGACCCGGTTTTGTTTTGAGCGATTTTCCCACAACAATTCATAATTGCTTTGCTGGAGATTGGAAAGCGCCCCGATGCCGGGTATTTGTATGTCGACAGTCGTGGTGTAAGCCAGGTGGTTCAGGTTGCTGGTCAGTTCGTGCAGATAGTCATGTATTTTCTTGAGACAGCCCAACAGGACGGAGTGATGGTAGTTGTTGATTTGACCAACGTCAGTGTCCGTGGCGTCACCGTTACCCGCGTGGGTATCTTTTTGTTGTCGTAGTTCTTCCAGTATGTCCATCAACCAAATCCCGCTGAGTTGTCATTATCCAGTCACTGGATACTAACAATTTCTCGACCATTTGTGAATGAGTCCGCGACGTCTATGCGGCCTTTAACAGTATCCAGTCGAGAAGTCTTGCCGGCAATAGCCTCCGCAGTGTCCCGAACAGGTGGGTCGGCACGGTCACATAGTAGCGTATCCTGGGGCGGGGGCTTTCCAGTGCATGGATAACCTTTGTTAGTACCGCCTCGGGCGGCAGGGTAAACGGCACCGCCGGGCCCTCCTTGGTGAGACGGCTTTCCATCGCCAGGTAACGTTCACGATGCGGGCTGTTGTCCCGATCGATATGTTGCCGGTAGGCCTTGAAGGCGTTGGCGCGGAAGCGGCTTTCGATAGGACCGGGCTCGATCAGGCTGGCATGAATACCGGTCCCCGCCAGTTCCAGTCGTAAGGTGTCCGTCAGTCCCTCCAGGGCATATTTACTGGCGTTATAGGCCCCTCGATAGGGGAAACTTACCAGGCCGAGTATCGAGCTGTTCTGGATAATGCGACCGTGTCCCTGTTTACGCATCACCGGGAGCAGCAGGTTGGTCAACTCCAACCAGCCAAACAGATTGGTCTCGAACTGGGCGCGCAACACCTCACGCGTCAGGTCTTCAACGGCGCCGGGCTGGCCGTAGGCGCCGTTATTAAACACCGCATCCAGCGTACCGCCGGTCTCGGCGAGGATGTTTTTTACTGCATTGGTGATGGACAGGGTATCGTCGAGGTCGAGGCTGTAACTCTCGAAACCGGCCTCCTTCAAATCGTGCACATCGGTGGCCTTACGCGCCGTGGCAAATACCCGGTGACCGCGTCGTTGCAGGCCGTGGGCGACACACAGGCCGATGCCGCTGGAACATCCTGTGATCAGGATCGATTTTGGAGCTATTTTTGACATGGAATTTATCAGCCGTGATGGTTTTCGACAAAGCGTTGCTGTATCTCTTCGACTTCGGTGCGGCTCTCCAGCAGGGCCCTGACACAGTCGGCATCGAGTTTCTGACCGGCCAGTTTTTCCAGCATGGCGAAGGCCTCGTCGTTTTCCCATGCCAGCTTGTAGGGGCGTTTGCTGGTCAGGGCATCAAACACATCGGCCACCGCCACGATACGGGATTCGATGGGGATGGTATCGCCCCTCAGGCCCTGC
>JAHEDB010000299.1 GCA_024641465.1 Chromatiales bacterium
CCCGTATGGCGAAGACCGGGATGTGATAGGTTTCCACCAGGGCCGCGGCCACATCGTCCTGGGTGCTGAGCGGGTTGCTCGCGCACAACACGATATCCGCACCGGCCGCTTTGAGGGTGCGCGCCAGATTGGCGGTCTCGGTGGTGATGTGCAGACAAGCACTGATGCGTATCCCGGTCAGCGGCTGCGCATTGTCAAACCCCTGCAATAATCCCCGTATCACCGGCATTTCCTTCAGCGCCCATTCGATACGCGCCTCACCGGCTGTTGCAAGTGACCGATCTTTGACATCCGACATTGAAGGATTCCTTAGCCTGTCTTGATGACACCACTACCTTAACCATGCTTTATCTACGGAGCAGATATTTGCCTTAAATTAAAATCAGCAAGAGACAAAACCCGGTCGAGACCGGGTTTTGCCGGTTGCGGTCCGGTTTAATCGATCTTTACGTTGCGTTTCTTGGCCTTCACCACCTTCGGCAGGACCAGCTCCAGCACACCGTCCTTGATGGTAGCCTTGGCCTTATCTTCATCCACATCCACCGGCAAAGAGAGGGTTCGGGCATAACTACCGCTTGAGATCTCACGGTGATAGTAGTTATCCTTTTCCTCTTTTTCTTCCTTGCGGGTCGTGCCCTTGATGGTGACAGTGTTGGACGTCACAGAGACATCAATATCCTTTTTATCCACGCCGGGCAATTCGGCCTTGACCACGATGTCATTTTCCCGATCGATGACATCGACCGTGGGGGTCTTGCCTTCGAATGGGGCGGCCAGTTTTCGATGGGACGGCCATTCAAAATGAAACGGGCTCAACCAGCCGCGGGAGAAATAGTTATCAAACAACCGGTCCATCTCCTCGAATGGGCTGAGTGAATGTTTCCCTTCGACTTTCTGAATGTCTTTTTTCTCAACTTGTGCCATGTTAATCACCTCCTGTTTCAATAAACAATTATTTGGGGATTAGCCATCGATCAACTGTCTATAAATCCATATTATCAGAGACAATCAAATCAACTTATAATCCTGAATCCATATCGTCAATAAACATTATTGGTGCAAGCACCCGTGTTTCAAGTCTTTGTTGCTGTTTATTGAGACTATATTTTTACCGTAGCGTTTTACTCATACAACATGATGTTTTCCTTCGACATAGAGAGTGCTGGCCTGGGGACCTTTATCTCCCTGCTCTTCCGAAAAACGGACGCTGGCGCCGATCTCCAGCTTATCAAAATCCTCATCCAGCACGCTGTTGCGGTGAAAGTAGACCTCGCGACCATCATCCGTTTGAATGATGCCGTAATCCTCATAGGGAACCAGCGAGACGATCTGTCCATGTGGTTCGGAAAGATGGGTTTTTACATGGCCACGGCGACGCCTGACATAATCCTCAAGTTGTCGCTGTGTCGCCGCAAAGGCATCACGGATGGCGACATAGATATCTTCGTGGGCGTGGTGTTGATCCGGGCGGCGAGTCGCGACGATTTCATTACCCGGTAAAGTGAGATCGATCCTGATGTTATATAGATTGCCTTTATGGTGATTCATGTGCGGCACCTCAACCGTCACCCGGCAATGCATGATTTGATCTACAAAACGTTCCAGTTTCTCTGCTTTCTCCCTGATCCTGGCCTCAACGGCATCGGATTTCGGGATGTCTTTAAAGGTGATTTGTAGAGGGATTTGCATTAACACCTCCTGATTTGACGTTCCAGATAAAATAACCAGTCACGGTGTCATTACGACGACTTTCTGTTTTCTCGTCAATGATATGCGTCAACGCGCATGTGATTTAGACTTAATAAAATTGCCAATTATCCAATAGTCATGATCCTTGTCATGGTGCGACATAGATATTTAATCTACGTTCTTCGTAGTTAAAGGTTTTTTTACATATGCCGGAGGTCATGATTTATGACAATAACGAGTATGTATAAAAAAATACTTGTCGCGGTTGACGTATCCAGTGAGGCCCATCAGGTCATGCAACAGGCACGGGGACTGGCTAAATGCTTTGACGCCACACTGCAACTTATTCATGTTATTGAGCCGGTTGCACTCAACTCACCCTATGAATTAACACCCGATCTGCCAATTGAGATGCAACACGTGCAAGTGGAGCGTGCCAAAGCTTTCCTGGCTAAACTGGCGATGGATTTTGATCTGCCCGATATCCGGCAGGAAGTCAGGCTTGGCTCAACCAAGCGGAATATTCTGGAAACTGCCGAGACTGAAAAGATCGACGTAATTGTTATGGGCACTCACGGACGCCATGGGATTGGGCTTTTGTTGGGGTCAACCGCCACCTCGGTATTGCATGGCACACCGTGTGATGTCTACACCGTCAGAATAAAATGATCTTTATCGTTACGGTGCCGGGACGACTTTATCCCTGAGTTCAGGTTGAATGTGCATTACCTGTTGCGGGGTGACGTTCCAGATATATTCATAAATCAACTGCATTGTTAATGTTGTATCACATCCAGCATCGGCAGGTGTCGTTCCACACAATCGACGCCCTTGGCGATCGACTCGGCTGCACGATCAAAATCCAGCAAACCGATATCGGACATATCCGGCCTTAATAATACATCGGGCGGATCACCGGCCATACGGCTGCGGGTGATGCGGTCCTGCATGATATATACCGAACGGCTCAACACATCGAATAAGCCGGGTTCAACCCGGCGCTTGTTATTGTCAAACATGTTTGCCATGGAATTATTAAACCAGCGCTTCACGCCGTTGCCGGATTTGGTTTCGGATCGGGCTTCAGATTCGACATGCGGTTTGGCAGCGGGTTTAGCCTTAAAAACGCGGCCATACAGGTGCGAGTTCAAGTCGACGGCAATCACCCGCTCCGCCCCCAGGGCCCGGCAAACCGACACCGGTACCGGATTCACCAAAGCCCCATCAGCAAGCCATTTGTCATTCTGGTACACCGGCGTAAACAGACCGGGCAGAGAGATGGATGCGCGTATCGCCTCCAGTAAATTACCCGTCTGAAACCATACCTCGTTGCCCGTCGTCAACTCCGTCGCCACCGCCGCAAAAGGAATCTCCAGATTTTCAATCGAGATGCGTTCATCAATATGTGTGCGCAGGTACTTCATCAGCCGATCACCTTCGATCAGACCACCACCGCTGACGGTAAAATCCAGCAGACCGGCGATATCCCGCTTGCGCAGTGACAAAACCCATTTTTCAAAATCAGTATGGCAATGGGTGACATAGGCTGCGCCGACCAGGGCGCCGATCGAGGTGCCACAGACAACATCGGGTTTGATTCCATGCGTCTCGAGGGCGCGAATAATGCCAAGGTGTACCCAACCCCGCGCGGCGCCACCGCCCAGGGCCAAGCCAATCTTGCGTCTTTTTGTGGTCATAAAAAAACGGGGTCATGCCCCGTTCTGTTAGTTAAGCTTGTCTTTGTCATACGGCACCGGGGGTAACTGAACGGCGCTCACGCCTTCCTCTTTCAACTCCTTTACCTGCTCGGCGGTTGCCGTGCCACGGATATTGCGTTTGTCTGCCTCGCCATAATGGATCTTCTTGGCCTCTTCCGCAAATCGTGTACCGACATCATCAAAATTCCTGTTGACGTAATCGTGAAACAACTGCAACACCTGCTGTTTACTCGCTTCCACCATTTCGTCAGACCCCTGCTCGCGAGAGGGTTTGAGGGAAGCGCCCCTGGCTATATGGCTGACACTGGGAATTTTACGCACCTCTTCCGAGCCACACAGGGGGCATAGCAGTAATCCGCTAAGCTGTTGCTCGGTAAATTCGTCTGCATTTTTGAACCAGCCTTCGAACTGATGTTTGGCATCACATTCCAGGTCATAAATGATCATGGTGTTTTCACTCGTATGGATTTGCCTGCCATTATACCGTATTTTGACATTTTAGTTATATGCGTAAGGTATTGTTTTATTGGATTAATTATTTAAGTGT
>JAHEDB010000300.1 GCA_024641465.1 Chromatiales bacterium
GTCGAACCGTCGGTGTTGCCCTTCGAGGTCGATGACCGTCACATCATCCTGGTGGACGATGTACTGCACACCGGCCGCACCATCCGCGCCGCACTGAATGAGATCTTCGACTACGGCCGCCCCGCCTCGGTGATGCTGGCCGCGCTGGTGGTGCGCAGTGGCAAGGAACTGCCCGTCTGTGCCGACATCGCCGGTACTCATCTGGATCTGGCCGACGGCCAACACATCAAGTTAAACGGCCCGGACGCCCTGAGTCTCGAAATACAGGAGGGTAAGTGAAGTATCGGGATATCCAGCTCGACTCACAGGGACGCCTGCGTCACTTCCTGACCATTGAAGGCCTCAAGCAACAAACCCTGATCGATATCCTCGATAGCGCCGAAAATTTTTCCACGGTCGGCACCCGTAACGTCAAGAAGGTCCCGCTGCTGCGCGGCAAGACCATCGCCAATCTGTTTTTCGAGGCCAGCACCCGCACCCGCACCACCTTTGAACTGGCGGCCAAACGCCTGTCGGCGGATGTGCTGAATCTGAATATCAATACCTCCTCGACCACCAAGGGGGAGAGCCTGCTCGACATGCTGCGCAATCTGGAGGCCATGCACTGCGATATGTTTGTCGTGCGTCACCACAGCAGCGGTGCGGCGCACTTCTTTGCCCAGCACGTCGCGCCGCACATCAGCATTATCAACGGCGGCGACGGCAGTCATGCCCATCCGACCCAGGGCATGCTCGACATGTTTACCATCCGCCGCCACAAACCGGACTTCACCGCCCTGCGCGTGGCCATCGTCGGCGATATCCTGCACTCGCGGGTGGCCCGCTCACAGATCCACGCCCTCAACACCTTGGGGGTACCCGAGGTCCGCGCCATCGGCCCGCGCACCCTGATCCCGGCCCAGGCCGAGAGCCTGGGGGTGCACGTCTATCACGATATGCAACAGGGCCTGCGCGATGTGGATGTGGTGATCATGCTGCGCCTGCAACGCGAGCGCATGCAGGGCGCCCTGCTGCCGAGTGAAAACGAGTATTACCGCACCTATGGCCTCAGCCCGGAAAAACTCGCCCTGGCCAAACCCGACGCCATCGTCATGCACCCCGGTCCCATCAATCGTGGCGTCGAGATCGACTCCAGCGTGGCCGACGGGCCGCAGTCGGTGATCCTCGAACAGGTCACCAACGGCATCGCGGTGCGCATGGCCATCATGGCCATGGTGCTGGGTCGACCCAATGAAGAGCAGGAGGCCGGTTGATGGGTATCCATATTAAAAACGGCCACCTCATCGACCCGGCCAACCAGATCGACCAAAAGACCGATCTGTTTATCGAACACGACAAGGTCGCCGCCATCGGCAAGGCCCCGGCCGGTTTTGTCGCCGAGCAGGTGATCGATGCCAGTGGCCAGTATGTCATGCCAGGCATTATCGATTTGCAGGCCCACCTGCGCGAACCGGGTGAGGAATACAAGGCCACCATCGCCAGCGAGACCCGCGCCGCCGTGGCCGGCGGTATCACCACCCTGTGCCTGCCGCCGGACACCCTGCCGATCATCGATACCCCGGCGGTGATCGAACTCATCTACCGGCGCAACGAGGCGGCCGCCTGTGCCGAGATCGTCACCCTCGGCGCCCTCACCAAGGGCCTCGCCGGGGAAGAGATCAGCGAGATGTACGAGTTGAAACAGGCCGGTTGCGTCGGCGTCACCAATGCCCGCTCGCCCATCGCCAATACCCTGGTGATGCGCCGCGCCATGGAATACGCCGCCAATTTTGACCTGACGATCTTCCTCAAACCGGAAGACCACTCGCTGACCCGCAAGGGCTGTGCCCATGAGGGCATCATCAGTACCCGCCTCGGCCTGCGTAGTATCCCCGAGGCCGCCGAGACCATGGCCGTGGCGCGCCTGCTGATGCTGGTGGAACAGACCGGGGTAAGGGCTCACTTCTGCCAACTATCCACCGCCAAGTCAGTGCAGATGATCCATCGCGCCCAGTTTGATGGCCTGCCGGTCACCGCCGATGTCAGCACCCATCACCTCTACCTCACCGACATGGACATCGGTTACTTCGATGCCAACTGCCATGTCATCCCGCCGCTGCGCACCCAACGCGACATGGACGGCCTGCGTGCCGGGCTGGTGAGCGGTACGATCAATGCGATTTGCTCCGACCATCAACCGCATGAGCCGGACGCCAAACTGGCACCCTTTTGCGAGTCGGAACCGGGCATGTCGACCATCGATACCCTGCTGCCCCTGGCCCTGCGCCTGGCGGAGGAGACCGAACTCGGCCTGTCCGAGGTGGTTGCCCAGCTCACCCTGAATCCGGCCGAGATCCTTGGGCTGGATACCGGCCGGCTCGATGTCGGTCGCCGCGCCGATATCTGTGTCGTCGATCCAACGCAGCGCTGGACCGTCAGCGCCGAGACCCTCAACAGCCGCGGCAAAAATTCGCCCTTCCTCGACTGGGAAATGCAGGGCCGGGCCAGCCACACTTTATTGGCCGGACGGGTGGTATTTCAGCGATAATACCCCCACCCCGACGTCAGCAGGCAGCACCAGACATGAAAAAACCACATCGTGACACCATCTTTGTCGAACAGGCCGAGATCATCGAACATATTGCCTATGCGGGTGAACAATATGTAATGCGCGTGAAGGCGCCGCAGATCGCCAGCCACGCCAAGCCCGGCAGCTTTGCCCACATTACCTGCCACCCGATGCAACCGATGCGCCGCCCGATTTCGATCATGCGCGTCGACCGTGATCACGGCTGGGTGGATTTTCTCTACAAGGCCATCGGCCACGGCACGAAATTACTGGCGACACGCGAGGCCGGTGAGCAGCTCAGCATCATGGGCCCGATCGGCAATCCGTTTAAGATCGACCTGAGCCGACCGCGCGCCCTGTTGATCGGCGGCGGGGTCGGGATGCCACCGATGGTCTTCCTCGCCGAGACCCTCAAGTCGCTGTTGGGCAGCAAGCCCTTCGCCATCCTCGGTTCGGAAGTGCCCTTTCCCTTTACCAGCCGACCCTCGACCATCATGGTGCCGGGCATGCCCGCCGGGGTGATTGCCGCCATGCCGTTGCTGGAAGACTGGGCTATCCCCAGCCGTCTCACCAGCCTGCAAGGCTACGCCGGATGTCACGAGGGTTATGTCACCGACCTGGCCCGCCACTACCTGGAGGCCCTGTCCGAGGAACAGCGCAAGGAAGTAATTATTTATTCCTGCGGCCCCCATCCCATGCTGGCGGCCGTCGCCAAACTGGCCCGTGACTATGACCTGCCATGTCAGGTATCGCTGGAGGAATTTATGGCCTGCGCCGTGGGCGGCTGTGCCGGTTGCGTGGTCGAGGTGAAGACCGATAACGGCCCGGTGATGAAACGGGTGTGCGTCGACGGGCCGGTGTTTAACGCCCAACAGGTGTTTTAGCCACACACCCGCGGTTTTACAGGCCAGCCATTAAGCAACAAATTCGACACCACTCATTGACGTACAATATATAAGGCCTAATACCTAACTAATTTGATCTGGATCAGGGATTTTGCATCAGAACATACTAATCTTCTAATTAGTTAATTTTGAAGATAGACAGGAGTACCCAATGCGTTTTGATTTTACCGAGAGCCTTTTTACCCGCGGTTTTCTCCGCGCCAATATCGCCATCGGCCTGAGCATCACCCTGGTGGCCCTGTATATGATCTTTACCGGTGATTACGCCGACTATCAGGCCCGCAAGGCCGCTGAGGCCGTGCTTAATCGATACGTGATGGGTGGTTTGATTTATATGGCCGTGGTCTGGTCCGCCTGCCAGTTCGGCAAGCCGTTTATGAAAAGCCGCAGCAAATCCTGATACGCGGGTCAGAACAAACTCAACTCCAGCACCAGTTTCCTGTCCAGGACCTTGACTGATTTCAGCAGGGTCCTGGCGATCTGGTGTTTGGTCTTGTCCTC
>JAHEDB010000013.1 GCA_024641465.1 Chromatiales bacterium
AGTTGGCGACGAGGGTGGTCTTGCCGGAACCGGCTTGTGCCGCTATCCATATTACCGGCTTCTGCTTTGCCTGATCGAGCAGCTGAAACAGCCTGTCACGCTGGACGGTCCCCGGGAGTTTTGGGCATGTGATTTTGGCAAGGTAGACAGTTTTCATTGGTGTTTAATCATCGCATCAATCCAATAACCGTCTCTACAGTAGGGAGTTTCTATTCACAGGTCAAGTCACTTCACCAGCACCCGCAGCGTTTGTCAACAGGGCGGAACCAGCGGAGTATTTTTGACAGGATAGTAAGCAGTGATGGGACAAGCGTTAATGTCCGGAGAGTGAAATACATGACGACATAAATGAGACACCGACTCTAAGCATCCCCGCCATGCCGAAGACCAACTCCCTTAAGGCCTACTTCGGTCGATTGCTGTCTCGCCATCATTCGTAAACCCGCTAGAGCTCTTCCCGTACAACCCGGATGGAATGAAATGGAATCCGAGGCTTGATGACAAACAAGAATTACTGGATTCCATTTCATTCCATCCGGGCTATATAGTTTAAGTTACTGAACAAACGCAGTGCGGTTGGACGCATATAAAGAACTATTTAAGGCCACTAGTGTCCGGAAAAACCCAGCTCATTTATCCCTGACTACATGTTGTTAAAGTAAAATAATGCTATTTTCACCTGTCACCGACTTGAACTGCCTACCTGATCGGCGCCACGCTTTAGCCTGACATCCCGGTTTGGAGTGGTCAGTCGGTGTATACAGGCAAACTCGTTTTCGCACAGGCGATGGATCATCTGCCTTTGCACACATTTCGACGTTGCATTCAGCGCTACGACGGCAACCGGCACATCAAACACTTCACCGGCCAAGACCAGCATCGTTGCATGGCGTTCGCTCAGCTTACCTATCGAGAAAGCCTTCGCGATATCGAAGTCTACCTAAGGCACAAAACAACAAGCTCTATCACATAAGTATACGCTCCAAGGTCGCCCGCAGCACGCTGGCCGATGCCAACGAAAAACGCGACTGGCGTATCTACGCCGACTTCGCGTAATCATGGATACAGACTGCTCGACGACTTTATGCCGAAGAGGATCTTGGCCTCGAACTCGACAACACTATACGCACTCGATGCCACGACTATCGATCTCTGTCTTTCCGTACGTCAACATGCTCGACATATTGCTGCCGGAGCCTGGCGCTTTCTATGTCATGGACCGGGGCTATCTGGACTTCGAGCGGCTGTACCCGTTAAATCAGGCATCGGCCTTCTTCGTCATTCGCGCCAGGTCCAACCTTCAGTGCCGCAGGGTTTACTCCCATCCTGTGGACAAGCGCACCGGCTTACGGTGCGATCAAACAGTGAGCCTCACCGGTTTCTATACCTCTCAGCACTCACCATCACCGAACGCTATCGATACCGCTGGCAGGTAGAACTGTTTTTCAAATGGATAAAACAGCACCTGCGCATCAAATCATTTTTCGGCACTTCGGAGAACGCAGTCAGGACGCAGGTCTGGATTGCAGTCTCCGTTTACGTTCTTATCGCCATCATCAAAAAGCGACTCAATATCAAGGCCAGTCTCTATTCGATTCTACAGATTTTTAGCCTGACCGTTTTCGAAACTATACCGACAGATCAACTACTTACAGGGTGCGACCAGAACTTGAAAGACCATAAAACCGATAACCAGTTGAATCTATTTGACTAATTTTCCGGACACTAGTGAATATTTGTATTGATTTAGTATAGAAAGCACTCTCAGCTGCATGAGATATGACAACCATACCTGTCAAATTCAGGTATCGGAGAAAAACTTTAACGTTAAGAAATATATGAATATATTTAGACGAACCATTACTGAGGCAGCAGAAATTTATTCAATTCAAGAAGCTGGTGAGGATAAAAACAATATCGTGTTTTTACAGTTATAAAAATATCAGAATAGTCCCTTGCCGCGTTCATTCAGATACAACGCTGGTCAGCGCGGCTGGATAGAGACTGTATCCGAGCAATGATTAACCAACGGGCATCAGTGACTGGTCCCGGCTGAGCGGTGGATCTTGTTATAGACGTTGTATTTGCCCGAGGGTTTCTTCATGGGCAGGCGTTTGATCTCCTTGAGGGTCCTGGCGTCGTAGACGATCACCGCGCCGTCCATGTCCCAGATACTCAGCAGGGCGTAGCGGCCATAGCGGTCAAACTCCACGTGGGCGGCGTTCTTGCCCGGCGCCGGACGCAGGGTCTGGACGATCTCCAGGGTGTTTTTATCGATAATATGCACGGCCTCCTTGTTGGGGCCGAAGAACACATCGGTCCAGGCATAGGGGGAATTTTCATGGCTGCGCATGAAGAAGCCCGGGCCGAGGGTCGGGATGCGTTTGATCACCTTCCAGTCCTTCATGTCGATGATGTCGACCTCGCTCTTTTGCAGGTTGGGGGTGGCCATCACCGGGTGGCCCTGGTAGTCCCAGATGATGCCCGAGCCGAGATGCGGTAGGCCGGCCAGCTCCAGGTCGGCGACCTTGCGGCGGACATCGAGGTTCACCACCTGGCCATTCTTGCCATTGCGCGCCGCGCCGATCAGGTGGGTATAGGGGAGATCGAAAAAGAAATCGTCCAGGTAGTCATCCAGTACCATGCGGCGGATCGGAAAGGCGGACTTGTCCTCAATCCCCTCCTTGTGCTGATAGTCATGCACCAGACCGTGATACACCGGCTCATGTTTGTCGTTGTAGTAGATCTCCCAGACCTCGGGGATGTCCTTCAACGCCACAATGAAACTGTTGCGCGGCGCGGCGGTATAGACCGCGCTGACGCGGGAGGTCTTGCCGTGCTTGTCCTGCGCGGTAATGGTCTGCACCGGTTTGAGGTCAGTGGCATCCAGCACCACCAGGGTATGGGGCAGGTAGTTGCCGACCAGGACATAGCGCCCATCCCCCGACACGGCCAGGTTACGGGTATTGATCCCGGCCCTGATCTCGGCCACGGTCTTGAGGTTGTACATATCAAACTTGCTCACCCAGCCGTCACGCGAGGCGAAGTAGACGAAGCGGCCGTCGGGGGAATACTTGGGTCCGCCGTGCAGGGCGAAGCGGGTCTTGAAACGATGGATCGGTTCCAGCTTGTCGCCATCAAGGATGGTGGCGTGATGGTCACCCAGTTCGACCACGATAAACAGGTTGAGGGGGTCGGCCTGATAAATCGGTTTGTTGCCCAGCGTGGTTTGTTGAAAATGGATCACATGGCTCTTGTTGATCTCGTCCATGCCCCACACCGGGACACTCGCCAGGGGGGTGTAGATGAGGTCGACCAGGGTCTGGATCTGCGCCGGCTGGAGTTTGTCGGCAAAGGCCGGCATCTGGGTGGCGCTGCGCCCCTGACTGATGACCTTGATCGCCTCGGCCTTCTTCAGGCGCCCGAGGTTTTCCGGCAACAGGGCCGGGCCCATGCCGCCCAGTCGGTCCGCACCATGGCAACTCGCGCAGTGTTGTTTAAACAGGGCCAGGCTATTGGCGTCGGCGGCGCGGGCCGGGCCGGCCAGCATAAACAGGAGCGCGGCACCGACGATCAGGAAGTTTTGCATGGAATAACACCCTTGAAATTTTAATGATGGATAAAGCCCATTCATTTTATTCTTATATATAGTCAAAAAACTTTGGTCTGCTCAGGCCCTGCTGCGCCGATAGGGTGTCACGGTCAGGCGTTCCGCGCCCGCTTCCACCCCGATCTCCTCATCCGTCAGATAACAGGCCGGGTCCTCGGCCCAGAAATTACCGGTCAACTGGTGGGCTCGCACCCGGGTGTTGCCGCCACACACATCGAGATAACGGCACGCACCGCAGCGTCCTTCAAGCGGACGGGGCGAGGCCTTGAGCCCGGCCATCAGGGGATCGGAGGTGTCCGGCCAGATGGCCGAGAAGGGCCGTTGCCGGACGTTACCCAGGGAGTAATGCCACCAGAAGGTATCCGGATGCACCTCACCCAGATTATCGATATTGGCGATGTTGACCCCAGAGGAGTTGCCGCCCCAGCACACCAGGCTGTCGCGCATCGCCGCGACGTGTTGCGGGAAGCGTTTTTGTAACCAATATAATAGATACACCCCGTCGGCATCGTTGTTGCCGGTGACAAACTCACGCTGCCGGCCGGCCTGCACATCCGCCCAGCAGGTCTCAAATAACAGGTCCATGGCATCACGGGTCATCTGATGGATCACATCGTCCTTGCGGTTCTTGTTACCGCGCCCGGCATAATTGAGGTGTGACAGATAAAACTTGTCGACCTGCTCGTCCTGCATGATCTGTAACAGCTCGGGCAGTTCGTGGGCGTTGTCCTGGGTCAGGGTGAAACGCAGGCCGACCTTGATGCCATGCTCATGGCACAGACGTATACCGTGCATCGCCTCATCATAGGCGCCCTGCTTGCGACGAAACACATCGTGGGTGGCGCGCACCCCATCGATACTGATCCCCACATAGTCATAGCCCACGGCGGCGATCTGCTGGATATTGTCTTGCGTCACCAGGGTGCCATTGGATGACAGACCGACATAAAAACCCATTGCCTTGGCGCGTTGTGAGATCTCAAAGATATCGGGGCGCAACAACGGCTCACCACCGGACAGGATCAGCACCGGCACATGAAAGTCTTTTAGATCATCCATCACCGTGAATATTTCAGCGGTGCTCAACTCGCCGGGAAAATCCTTGTCCGCCGAAATCGAATAACAGTGTTTGCAGGTCAGGTTGCAACGGCGAATCAGGTTCCAGATCACCACTGGACCTGGCAGGCGCTGTGGACCACTCGCCGCGCCGCGCCGGTTCAGAGTGCTGAGATCCGCGCCCTGTTCCAGCGCCGCCAGTTGCTGCATGTATTTTGATATTCTGAACATGGTGTTAATCCTTGAGACGCATGCCGGTCTTTTTCAGTATACGGCTGCTATACAATACATCATGGCCGCGGTCATGTTTGCCTAGCAGTTTTGAAATATGTTCGACATGCTGCATCACCTCGTCGCGGCTGGCGGCGTGCACCATGGCAAACAGATTGTAAGGCCAGCCGGGTAAATGCCGCGGGCGATGATAACAGTGGCTGACAAAGTCCAGCATGCCGACCATTTTGCCAAGATCACTGATCCTGTCATCGGGCACATCCCACACCGTCATGCCATTGGCCTGATAACCCAATCGATAATGATTCGGCACCGCGGCGATACGCCGGATGATGCCCCGATCGAGCATAGCCTGCATCCGCCGCTTGACCTCGGCCGGACTGATACCCACCTCAGCGGCAACGGCATCGTATGGCCGGGGGACCAGCGGCAAACCGGACTGGGTGGCGACAATGATACGGCGATCCACCGCATCGATGTACTCGTGGTCATCAGCAGCATCCAGCGTTTGTAATTTTTCAGTTGCCTTCATGGATCAAATACCCGGACCTGCCCTTGCAATTCGTTTCGACTTTCATTAAATAATTTTTTCTTGGTGTACTTGGTGCCTTGGCGGTTAAAATGTTTTTTTAGAAAATCAGCTGACCTGTAACTCCAGACCGATATAAAACTCTTCCAGCTTGGGCATGTTATACACAGCATAACCGGTGAGTTGTTCGATCTCGGCATTGACCTCATCGATACGCTGTTTCGATTCGGTCGCCAGCACAAACCACATGTTGAATTCATGTTCACGCTGATAGTTGTGCGCCACCTCGGCAAAACCATTGACCTGTTCGCTGACCCGCTCAAAGTCCTCCGCGGCGATCTTCATCGCCACCAGACTGAAGGCGCCCCCCATGCGTTCGGCATGATACATGGGGCCAAAACGGGTGAGCTGTTTTTCCTGTAGCAGGCTTTGCAGACGTTGGATCAGCGTCGCCTCATCACAGCCCAGTTGCTCCGCCACTTCGGCATAGGGCGAATCGGAGATCGGAAAGCCCTTTTGCAGGCGGTTGATGATCTTTTTATCCAGTTTATCCACGGTGATTAATTTATATATTAATAACGTGCGCCACGTTGTTTAAATCGGCGTCGGCTGAACAGGACCTCATGCGCAATATCTTGCAGGGCGCATTGCTCGATCACTAAATCAACACAGCCGATCACCTCATCACGGTCACGACCGTGGATCATGCAGAACAGGTTATAGCGCCATTGGGGCAGACGCCGCGGCCGCTGATAACACAGGGTAATAAAATCAAACTGGCCCAGGCACCGCCCGAGTTCGGCGACCTGACTGTCAGGTACATCCCAGACCACCATGGCATTGGCCCGATAACCCAGCTCATGATGGCGCACCACCACACCCATGCGTTTGATAAACTCATCGTCCAGCAGGCGTTGCAGGCGTTGTATGACCTCGGCCTCCTCCATGCCAATGCGGCGGCCGATCTCGGCATAGGGATGCGGGCACAGAGGTAATCCGGTCTGAATGGCAGCGACCAATGCCTTGTCCCGTCCATCCAGTTCGGCGCTCTGCAACATGCCTTGCGGTAATTTCGCCACGTTCATGACCATTTGAGATCGAACCCCAGATCGATATGATAATCTTCCACCAGCGGCAGGTATAAAACCTTGATACCGCTGCGCACTTCTATCTCATGCAACACGGTCTTCAGGTGCAGCGTATCCCGGGCGGTAGCGACAAACCACAGATTAAACTCGTGTTCACGTTCATAGTTATGATTGACCTCGGCGTAACCATTGACCAGTTGCGCAACCTCATCCAGTCTTTCCGGCGCAACCGCCATGGCCGCCAGGGTGCTCACCCCGACACGGTTGGGACGAAACACCGCCCCCACCCGGCTGATGGCGCCCTGCTCCTGGAGTTTTTGCAGTGTGTCGATCACCTCTTGCTCCGTCACCCCCAGACGCGCGGCAATATCCGCATAGGGTGTGGCCGTGAGGGGGAAGTCATGCTGAAAATCATTTAACAGGCGGCGTTCCAGCATACTCAAGGGCAGGCTGACGTTGTTAGCCTCGTTTAACTGCTGATTGATTCGATGTGTCATATCATCAATCCCGTTACAGACCAATACGGTGCGCGCGTGAGGTAAAAAATATACCACTGGGGTTTTTCATTTCCAGGCTGCTGCGCTGCTCAAAGGTCCGGGTGTCATAGACCAGTACGCGGTCATCATCACGCGAGGAGACCCATACCTCTTCACCACGCGGGGTGAATTCCATGTGCAATACCGCCTTACCCGGTTTGAGCGTTTTAATGATCTGCATAGTCTTGGTATCGACCACCTGCACCGTATCATTGAGGGGATAGGCAAAATTAATCCACACCTGCCGGCCGTCGGGACGGGCCATCACGAATACCGGTTGACCATGGACCTTGATGGATTTTTTCTGTTGCCAAGTGTGGCGGTCCACCACCAGCACCTCATGATGACCAACCGACGGCAGAAAGGCATAATCACCGGCCATCGCCCAGCCTTCAAGGTGGGGCATTTTATACACCGGCAGTTTCTGCTCGCCGCGTCCATAACCGTTAAGTATGCGCTTGACGCCTTTGTCGAGGTTCCACATATCCAGCATGGCCAGGCCGTCTTCACCGAACAGGCCGGCGATATAAAAACGACCATCCTCAGTGATCAGACCATCATAGGGTTGATTGCCGACCTTGATAAACTTTTGTATTTGCGGTTTGGCCGGTTCCGTCAGATCCGCCACCCAGATCTCGCCTGCATCGTACAGGCTGAAGACAAACTTCTGCCCCGGGGCATCGACCAGACCGACCACCTTGGAGCGCTTGCCCTCATTGCCATAGGTCGCCGGGATGTCCACCAGCAGTTCCAGGCTTTGGGTATCGAACACCTTGATCCCCCCCGGAGTGTAATTAGACACCGCCAGCAGGCGGCCATCCTGGGAGATGGCGCCTCCGATACTGTTACCGGATTGAATAACGCGTTTGACCAGCTTGCCCTGCAGGATGTCGATCTGGCTCAGGCCGCCATCACGGCCAAACACATAGGCATATCTTTCGTCGCGTGAATACACGATCGAGGCATGGGAAAGGTCGCCCAGTCCCGTCACCTGACCAAGACGGCTGCGACTGCTGGTCTCGACGATCTGCACACTACCCGTGGCCCGCTCTATAACCACGCCCATGTCACCGGTGCCACGCAGGGTCGCACACGCGGTCAGGCCCAAACAGGAAATCATAATGAGCGGTTTTACACATCGCAGCAGGCGATTGCGATTAGGCATTAAATATCTCCTTGGTATAATAATTCGACCAGCCAGTTGACTTCTTCTTCGGTCAACAGGCCGCGAAATGGCGGCATGGGTGTACCACGCCGTCCATCCAGTATCGTCGTTAACAATAATTGTTTGGGTTTATGCATGATCTCATTTTTCGTCAGGGCCGGACCCAGACCGCCCTTGAGGGTCATGCCATGGCAGGAACCACAATCCTGTTTCAACAGATGACGCAGGGCAGCCTGCCTGTCAGGTGACACCTCGGCCAGGACTTGCACATTAAAAGCAAGCAAGAGAAAAATCAGAACAACACCCGCACCGCTGGATGGTTTCATGACTGATTGATTGACAGGCTGTTTAATATGAATCTATCCGATCAGATTATTGATGCAGGCCACTATGGCAACATGCTCACCGTGCAAACTTGTTATAGGACCCCTGCTGTGTAAAGCGGTATTCGTCTTCCGCCGTTTCATACCAGTCAAGTATAGCGGCGAATTCCACGACCTTGCCGATGATGAACATGACCGGCGCCTTGAACTCGTATTGCTGCACGCTCTGCTGCATTCCCGCCAGATCGGTAATATGACGACGTTGCTGCCGGGTCGCGCCGTTTTCAATGATCGCGACCGGGGTATCCACTGCCAGACCGGCATTGATAAGACCTGACTGGATCTCATCGATATTGGCCAGTCCCATATAAATTACCAGGGTCTTGTCGGGGCGAGCCAGGCTCGACCAGTCCAGTGACAGAGGTTCATCGTTACGGCAATGGCCGGTGATAAATTCCACACTACGCGCCAGGCCGCGGTGGGTCAGTGGGATACCAGCATAGGTAGAACAGGCAGAGGCCGCGGTAATACCGGGCACAACCTCAAACGGGATATCTTGTCTGGCCAGGTACTCGGCCTCTTCACTGCCGCGACCAAACACAAAAGGGTCACCGCCCTTAAGCCGTACCACGGAGCGTCCACTCTTCACCAGCATAACCAGTTGGTGATTGATTTCATCCTGAGACAGGACATGATGGCCGGTTTGCTTACCCACATAAACCTGTTTTACACCCGGGGCAATCTGCGCGAGGATCTCCTCACCCACCAGGCGGTCATAAACAACCACATCGACTGTCTGCAATAAACGCAGCGCCTTAACGGTCAACAGGTCGGGGTCTCCCGGTCCCGCCCCCACCAGATAAACACAAGCTTTGTGATTCATGCTGTCCTCTGTTTCTTAAATTTTTAAACTCGGACTCACTACAAAGTAAGTTAAATTTAAAAATTTAAAAAAAAGGCGGGGAGCACGCGCTCCCCACCTCTCAACCCATATTAGTACACGTCGTGCTGGGTGTTATACACGTTGAACTTGCCGGTTGGGGTGACCAGGCGCTTGTCCTTGATCACGGTCTTCAGCTTGCGGGTCTTGTCATCGACGATCACGATGGCGGACTCTTCCTTCGCGCCGCTCCAGACTGAGAACCAGACTTCGTCACCGGCCTTGTTATATTCCGGCTGTACGACACGCTTAGGTCCTGCGCCCAGGCCGGCCCATTCGGCTATCGGTAATACCTCAAAGCCTTTTTCCAGATTGCGATCATCATACACTGCGACGCTCTGGCTGATCTTGGTATCCGGATTCAACGGTGCATCGACCCACAGGTTATGGGACTTGGGATGGCTCTTCACAAACAGTGAACCACCGCCCTGCCCCTTGAGGGTGCGCACCACCTTCCAGGCGTTGGCCTTGTGCCCTTTAGGGTCGGTGCCAATCACGGTAACGTTTTCATTACCCAGGGCGCTGGTGACCCACACCGGGCCGTATTTTGGGTCGACCAGGTTGGCGCCGCGACCGGGATGCGGGATCTTGGTGACATCGATCATCGCCACGCGTTTACGCTCCTTGGCGTCGATCACCACGATCTTGTCCGACTTGTTGGCCGCCGTCAGGAAGTAGCGCTTGGTGGAATCCCAGCCGCCGTCATGCAGATAGCGGGCCGCGTCGATGGTAGTCACCTGCAGGTTGTTGATGTCCTTGTAATTGACCAGCAGGATCTTGCCGGTTTCCTTGACGTTGACAATGAACTCAGGATGATTGTGCGAGGCCACGATAGCGGCGACGCGTGGTTCGGGGTGATATTCCTGGGTATCAACGGTCATACCGCGGGTGGAAACAACCTTGCGCGGTTTCAGGGTGTCACCGTCCATGATCACGTATTGTGGTGGCCAGTAAGAGCCACCGATGGCATATTTATCTTCATAGCCCTTGTACTTGGAGGTTTCCACGGAACGGGCTTCCATACCCAGCTTGATCGAGGCGACCACTGAAGGGGTCTTCATCCACAGATCGATCATGTCCACCTTGGCGTCACGACCCACGACGTAGAGATAACGGCCGGAGGCGGAGATGCGTGAGATGTGTACGGCATAACCGGTCTTGATGACATTGATGATCTTCTTGGTGTCACCATCGACCAGGGCCACCTGACCGGCGTCACGCAGTGTGACGGAGAAGATATTTGGAATGTTGTAGTTATTTTCTTTTTTCTTGGGACGCTTGTTCGCTGGCACCACCAGCTTCCAGCTACCCATGATTTCCTTCATACCAAACTCGGGCGGTTGTGGTGGTTCATGCTGCAGGAAGCGCGCCATCAGGTCTACATCGGCTTCGGACAAAGCGCCGGAAGAACCGAAATTCGGCATACCGGCAGGCGAGCCATAGCCAATAAAGGCCTTCAGGTAATCGGTGCCCTTCGGCAGGGTAATATCAGGTGTCAGGGGTTTACCTGTAGCACCCTTGCGTAATACACCGTGACAACCGGCGCAACGCTCAAAAAAGATCTGCTTGGCCTTGGTAAATTCCGCCTCCGTCATGGCTGGCGCCTTGGGTGTGCGTGTGTCGGAGGTGCTCATTGAGGGGATAGGGGCCCCCTTGTAACGCATTTCTGCTTCCGGGGTATTCGGGTGCTCGCCGGCGGCGTAGACAAAATTGGAGGACAACGCCAGGGCTGTAACGAATAACCCCACCCCCTTGCTTAACTGTTTATGGTTCATGATCTCTCTCCTGGTTTCAGGTAATAAAAATTTTCCCTGCATATGTAGTATTCAAACGTAGGTAAGTCCTTGACATAAATCAAGCTCGCAGGGTCATGTTGATAAAGCCCATTTGCAAGTTGTTGACCTATATCGACAGATTGTTAAATTTTATTACCTTACAAGTTTTGATTTAATATCAATAAACATTCATAACCCACAGCAATTCTAGCAAGTTAATTTCATAGCTGTTTCGTCAGATATTATTTAGAACAAGTATAAAAAAATCAGGATTCGGGGGTTTTGGCAAAGCGCTCACGACGTTTACGTTTTTCAACCAGGGGCGGACATTTATAGGCGTTCCAGTAAGTCACCTGACAATCGAGACAGTAGTGGCATTCATTGACGTTGATCTCGCCGGTAGGCTGGATGGCGCGCACCTCGCATTCCGTCTCACAGGTGCGACAGGGCCGGCCACATTCCTTGCGCCGCCGCAACCAGTCGAAGATCCGGAATTTGGCAGGGAAGGTCAATGAGGCCCCCAGGGCGCAGACATAGCGGCAATAAAACTTACGATTGAACAGCGAAATGCTCAACAGGCCAAGGGCATACAGGATATAACCCCACTCACGCTGGAAGTGCAGGGTGAAGACGGTTTTAAACGGTTCGACCTCGGCATAGCGTTCGGCCATGACCAACGACTGCATGGACAGCCCGAACAACGCCAGCAGGATCAGGTATTTTATCGCCCACAGTCTGACGTGCACGGCCTCGGGAAACTCAAACGACGGTAGTTTGAGTTTTGCGCCGATCCGAAACAACAGCTCCTGTGTCGCACCAAATGGACACAACCAGCCGCAATAGACACCACGGCCCCATAACAGCAGCGTCATGGCGACAAAACCCCACAGGATGAACAGCATGGGGTCGATCATGAAGTTTTCCCAACTGAAGCCGTGCACGAAGGAATTGATAAAGGTCAGTACATTGACCACCGACAGTTGCGCCAGCGCGTACCAGCCAATGAATGTCACGGTATAAATCAGATAGCCGGTGCGAATGCGTTCTAAGAGGGTCGGATGCGCAACCAGCCAATCCTGTAGAATCAGGATCATCAATAACACAAACAGTCCCAGACATAGTACGACGATCTTAAAGACCCGCTCCTGCCAGACGACCTGCCACAGGGGATAGAGATCACCCAGGCTCTCCTGCACCGTCTCCTGTTTCTTTTTACCCTGGCTGGTCATCAGGCCGCGCGCAATAGCGATCTCCCGCATACCGCGTGTGATAGTGGCATTCAGAACAATCGCCGTGATGGAGGCCCCGCTCAGGCCATCGATGGTCTTGTAACCGGGACGCTCCGAGCCACCGATCTTGACCCGCTTACTGACATCCACGCCCAGATACTGATTATTGTATTTCTGCAGGCCCTGTTCGGTCACCCCGGTGACCAGGATTGGCTCCTCGTGATGAATGATAGTCACACCGGTGATCAAGCCCTTCATGTCAAAACCTACCAGGGTGCGAATAGGCTTACCGGAATAGGCCGGCATCTTGATGACGTCATCGGTAAAGAACACATACCCGAGCAGGTGATCACCCTGATAGACTGGCGCCGAAGGCGGCTGCCCATCCAATTCACCGACCTTGTCCGCCTGCGGGAAATAGCCCTTCACCAGGGCGAAGTGATCACTCATCTCCACCGCAACTGCCGGCAGCACGACGGACAAGCCCAGCAAGGCCGCAAACCAATATTGAATTAACTGTCTTGCCGACATGGACGCCGCCACCGGTGGGGATTGAGTATAGTTAATCGGATCATTCTCCAAATAGTTTAAACAAGATTGTTCGGATGTCTCTGTTTGACAGGCGATATGATGGCCTACTCTCCATGATGAGAATAAGGCGGGAAAAGTTTAGGCAGTGTTACAGGTGAAATACCTTGATCAAAGTCAAGGCGATAGATGGCCTACAGTCAGCTTGCTTGAGCGGGGTTGATCAGAAGTCCCAGACCCTGCCCTGATCGGTCGTCAGTGTCTTGAGGCGAGCCAGGATCTCATCCTTGCGCATCAGTAAGGAATCATTCCCCATACCGAGCAAGACCTGTTCCTCGTGCTCGTTATGCGTGGTCATGGCCTTGTACAGCGGTGTCAGGGAATCCTCGAAGTGGTCCATGTCATTGCGCTTGATGACATGGGCCAGGTCGTGCAACAACTGGGCAATACGATCATGTTCATCGCTAAGGTCGGCGACCGCCTCGGCGGAATTATCGACCGATTCGACAAAGGCAGGATACAGCACCTCGTCTTCCATGCGCATGTGCACCTTCAGATCATCGACAAATTCCTGAAACAGGCGAATCGCCGCCTTCCAGTCCCCGGCCCCCGCGGCCATTTCACACTCTTCCAGGGCCGCCTCGTATTTGCGGTGATCGTGTACCAGCCAGTTAGTGGGTTCTTTCATAACTATCCCTCACACCTGTTTGTCATCAACCATACATTATGGTTATAGCATGAATAAAGCCTTCACCGGTATCACCAGGTTGTCGTATATGCTAATAATTCGACCCTTTGCCTGTTGTTACCCGCCACCCCACCTGTCGGTGGTAGTGAGCCCTTGATCACCGGCAAGCCGATAGGCTATGGTGCCGGGTAGTTTTAGTTTTTACTTTTAACGGTTCACAAACAACGAGCGTCTGATTATGGAAATCGTCTGGTTTACCCTGGTAGGCATTGGCATCTACCTGATTTCGAACACCCTGCTGGAGTACATCGAACGTCGCCGCGGCGGGATGCTGGAAAATCGCAGCGTGGTATTTTTCGTGATCTTTCTGGTGCTGGCCCTGGGCAGCTTTGAATTGATCCAGTATCTGGCCCATTCAGGCGCAGCGCATTAAACCGAAGTGGTTTGGCTCGAGGCACGGCCGCGCGCCATGATCCGCAACACGATCCACACAAACAGAAAACCGCCGATGATCGAGATCAGTCCGCCCAGGCCCATCAGGCCCATGGCCGCCACCTCCGACGTGGTATGCAGGCCCTGCGCCGCGCCAGCCACCTTACGCTGTACACCATAACCTCCCGACCAGACCAGCCCGAGGACGTGTAACAGCTGCCCCAGCCCGTATAAATACGGCTGGAGTCGGGCCAGGCGAACCTCGGGAGTGGCGTAGCCGAGATACGGCAGCAGCAGATAGGTCATACCCATCAACGCGAGGGTCACACCGACGATGGAGCCATGATAATGGGCGGGGATGGTGACATTGCTGCCCTGGATCAGAAAGCCAATGATCCCACCGACGCCAAACAACAACAGGGAGGCGATCAGGGCGGAGCGCAACGGGCTGTGCTCGTGTAGGCATTTGTCACTGCGTAACAACCCGTGCAGGATCGCCAGCCCCAGCGGCAGGGTCGCCAGGCTGCCACCGTAACGCATCAGCCAGGTAAACAGGCGGATATGTTCCGCGGAGGTTACCGGAAAATTGAAATAGATGATCGGTGTGAAGAATATCGCGAACAGACCGAAACCAAACATGATCAACACGACCCGAGGTGTTACCGGCAATCTGACCTGACTGGCACTGGCCAGCCACAGCCAGGCGACCAGCATCAGCAGGGTATAGGTAAATTGCAACAAATGACCACCACCCCAGAACAGCAACTCGTAATAGCCCTTGCCGGCCAGACCGGTGGGCAACACCAACCAGGACCAGGCAAAACCCACAATGGCCATGGCCGTTGCCACCGTCGAGGTATTCAGGCCAA
>JAHEDB010000301.1 GCA_024641465.1 Chromatiales bacterium
AGATCTGACCGACCATATTCGGTACATTATTATTGACGATGGTCACCCGGTGTCCCGTGGTACGTTCCATCCTCACCTCGGGAAAATTGACCGAGTTTTTGATGTTGCCGTGTTCGAGGTAATCACGCACCTCATCCGCCACCATGATGGCGCAATTGTCTTCCGCCTCGCGGGTCGAGGCCCCCAGGTGCGGCAGGGTAATCACCCGTTCGTGATTCTTTAACAGGTTGCTGGGGAAGTCGCAGACATAGGCATAGACCTTGCCCGACTTGATTGCCGCCGACACCGCCGCATCGTCGATAATGCCGTTGCGTGAGAAATTGAGGATCACCACATTGTCTTTCATCAACTTGAGTCGCTCGGCATTGAGCATGTTTTTGGTCGCATCCACTAATGGTACGTGGAAGGTCACATAGTCAACCTTACTCATGAGGGCATCGACCGATGGCGCCTTCTCGACTGAGGAAGATAACTGCCAGGCCCCTTCCACGGTGATACCCGGGTCGTAGCCGATGACCTTCATCCCCAGGTCCAGGGCGGCATTGGCCACATAGCGGCCAATTGCCCCCAGGCCGATCACACCGAGGGTACGACCGGGTAGTTCAAAACCGCCAAAATTTTTCTTACCGGCCTCGACCTGCTTGCTGATCTCCTCATCCGTGCCTTGCAGGCTACGGGCAAAATCCCATGCCTGACAGAGGTTGCGTGAACCGAGCAGCATACCGGCCAGCACCAGTTCCTTGACGGCATTGGCATTGGCGCCGGGGGCATTGAATACCGGGATGCCCTTGGCCGACATCTTATCCACCGGGATATTATTCACCCCGGCGCCGGCCCGACCGACCGCCCTGAGGGTCTCGGGGATGGCCATGTCGTGCATCTTGAATGAACGTAACAGGATCGCATCGGGATGCTGGAATTCAGAGGCGATTTCATAGCCATCTCGTGGCAAGCGTTCCAGACCGGCAACGGAAATATTATTCAGTGTCAAAATTTTATACATGCCAAACCCACCCTTTAATACTTTTTTATTACATCAAGACGCGAAAGGCGCAAGTTATGTTTTGCGCCCCGGCATCTTTGTGCTAACAAATTTTATCCATTGCGTTTTTCGAAGTCGGCCATGAAGCTAACCAGTGTATCAATACCTGCTTCCGGCATGGCGTTATAGATACTCGCCCGCATCCCGCCCACGGAACGATGCCCCTTCAGGGTCGTCAGACCGACCTTTTCGGCCTCGGCCAGGAAGGTCTTGTCCAGTTCCGGATTAGCCAGGGTAAAGGGCACGTTCATCCAGGACCGGCATGTCGGATCGACCGGGTTGGCATAGAAATCAGAGCCATCGATCGCGGCATACAGCTTGTCGGCCTTGCGTTTGTTTATCGCCGCCATTCCTTTAAGACCACCTATCTCTTTCAGCCATTCAAACACCAGCCCGGCCAGGTACCAGCCATAGGTCGGCGGGGTGTTATACATCGAACCTTCTTTATCATGAATGGCATAGTCAAACATGACCGGCATGCCATCGATCGGCTGACCGATCAGGTCCTTACGGATGATCACCACGGTCAGACCAGCCGGGCCGATGTTCTTCTGTGCACCGGCATAGATCAGACCGAATTTGGAGACATCGATGGGCCGCGACAGGATGCTGGACGACATATCGGCCACCAGCGGTACGCTGCCGGTATCAGGTAAAAAAGGAAATTCGACGCCACCGATAGTTTCGTTGGGGGTGTAATGGACATAGGCGGCATTACTGTCCAGCTTCCAGCCGCTTTGTGCCGGTACACTGGTAAAGTTATTGGCCTCGGCCGTCGCCGCTACGTTGACCTGACCATAGCGTTTTGCCTCGGCAATGGCCTTTTTCGACCAGGCGCCGGTATTGATGTAATCAGCGGATTTTTTGCCACGCAGCAGGTTGATGGGCACCATGGCAAACTGGCTGCTGGCCCCACCTTGCAGAAACAGCACACTGTAATCGGCCGGGATGGCCATCAGCTCACGCAGGTCGGCCTCGGCCTTGGCGGCAATCGACATAAAGGCCTTGCCGCGATGACTCATCTCCATCACCGACATACCGGTCCCCTGCCAGTCCAGCATTTCTTCACGGGCACGCTGTAAAACAGCCTCGGGCAGCACGGCGGGGCCGGCACTAAAATTAAATACACGCGACATAACACGACTCCTGAAATAACAAAGAATTACTACCATCGCCCTGAACGAGCCAAGGCGATCCGCAACCATTCGACAAGGGATTATTCTTCTGTGTCGTCTTCCTGGATATTGGCAATCCGCTCAACACCCGACAGCTTCTCATCTTCCCCAAGGCTGATGAGTTTAACACCCTGGGTGTTGCGTCCCATAATGGAAATTTCATCGACATGGGTACGGACCAGGGTCCCGCTGGTGGTGATCAGCATGATTTCGTCTTCCGGATTGACCAGCTCGGCGCCGGTGACCAGGCCGTTTCGTTCCGTGGTCTGAATGGAGATAACGCCCACCCCGCCACGGCCGTGAACCGGATAATCGTCAATCGGGGTGAGTTTGCCAAAGCCGTTTTCGGTCACCGTCAGGACGTTACCTTCATCGACGATGATCATGGATATGACTTCATTGTCTTGCTTCAGCTTTATGCCGCGCACCCCGACCGAGGCCCGGCCCATGGGGCGAACATCTTCCTCGGTAAAGCGGATCGCCTTGCCGCCACTACTGAACAGCAACACATCCTTGCTGCCATCGGTCAGCTCGACACCGATCAGTTTGTCGTCCTCTCTGAGCTCAATGGCGATGATGCCCGATGACCTGGGGCGTGAGAAATCAACCAGGGGCGTCTTCTTGACCGTGCCGCTGGCCGTAGCGAAGAAAATAAACTGGTCTTCGGTATATTCACGGATCGGCAGGATGGCATTGATACGCTCCCCCTCTTCCATGGGCAACAGATTGATGATCGGTTTGCCTCTAGCGGTACGCCCGGCCTGGGGCAGTTCATAGACCTTCAGCCAATACACCTTGCCACGGCTGGAGAAACACAGGATCGTATCGTGGGTGTTGGCAATAAACAGCTTGTCGATAAAGTCTTCGTCTTTTACCGCGGTGGCGGCCTTGCCGCGCCCACCGCGTCGCTGTGCGCTATAGGTGGTAATGGGTTGCGCCTTGGCATAACCCTCGTGCGACAGGGTAACCACCACGTCTTCTTCGGTGATCAGATCTTCGATCGTCAGGTCTTCCTGACTGGAGCGAATTTCGGTACGGCGTTTATCACCATACTGTTCCTTGATCTCTTTTAACTCATCCTTGATGACCTGCATCAGACGCTCGTGGTGCCCCAGGATATCCAGCAAGTCGGCTATGGTCACCAGCAGCTCTTCAAATTCCTTGATGATCTTATCCTGCTCGAGGCCGGTCAACCGGTGCAGGCGCATATCGAGGATGGCCTGGGCCTGGACCGCAGACAATTTGTACTTGCCATCCACCAGGCCGAAGGATCCTGGCAGACCATCGGGCCTGGAGGCCTCGGCGCCGGTACGTTCGAGCATTTGTAATACGATCCCTGGTTCCCAACCCCGGGCCATCAACTGCTCCTTTGCCTCGGTCGGATTGGGGGAGGTCTTGATCAGGGCGATAATAGGATCGATATTGGCCAGGGCCACGGCCAGACCTTCGCGGATATGGGCGCGTTCACGGGCCTTGCGCAGGTCGAAAACGGTACGCCGGGTTACCACCTCACGGCGATGACGGACAAAGGCCTCGAGGATTTGCTTGAGATTTAACAGGCGTGGCTGGCCATCCACCAGGGCGACCATATTGATACCAAACACACTCTGCATCTGGGTCTGGGTATAGAGGTTGTTGAGCATCACCTCGGCCACTTCCCCGCGGCGCAGTTCGATGACCATGCGCATACCGTCCTTATCGGACTCATCACGCAGTTCGGTGATC
>JAHEDB010000302.1 GCA_024641465.1 Chromatiales bacterium
CTGTAAGGTGGTGGGGCCATCCATTCCTGGCATCATGACGTCGAGCAGGATCAGGTCCGGTTTAAAGGCGGGGCCTTCCTGAATGGCCGCCTGACCGGAGCCGCAGACCTTTAGTTTAAAACCACCGACATTCTCCAGGGCGATCTGGGCGATGGCCTGAATATCCGGTTCATCTTCAACATAAAGTATTTTATTTAATTCAGCCATTAGTGACTCCAATCTGCGCAACATTCAATTTTTGGTATTGCTTAATACTGTTACCGGGCTGGATCTGAGCCGCAGGTACGACGGGCCAATGGGCGGGCCGCTTATGTCGTTTAATATTATAGTATCGTTCTTTCATAAACTATTCTTAAAGGCACAATTTATCCAGCTCAACCATAAAGTTTATTCAGCGGTGGCCTTTAGTTAAATATACGCGTTTTATCCCAGGTCAACCGTTTCCTGGTCGTCTATCGAAACGGTGGATTCTATCGCGAGCGGAAACTCCAGCCAGAACTGACTGCCGGACCGATACTTGCTATTGACGCCAATCCGGCCATTCATCAACTCTGTCAGGTGTTTACAGATATTCAATCCAATACCGGTGCCCTCGATATCCGGGTAGTCATAGATCCGCTCAAAGGGCAGGAACAGGCGCTTTTGCTGTGCCTTTGTCAAACCGGGACCATTATCCGACAGGCTGAGGCGCATGGCTGTGGCATCCGTCGTCAGTTCGAGGCTGATCAGGCTACCAGCGTTATTATATTTAATGGCGTTGGATAGCAGGTTGATGATGATCTGCTTGAGACGGGTTGGGTCTGCATTAATGTAGACCGCAGTGAGTTCATCCAGATTGTGTTGAAAGCGGATGGCCTTGTGTTGGGCCAGGGGCCTGAGCATGGTGATACAGGCATGTGATATCGCGCAGACATTGGTCTTAATCGGGAGAATTTTGATCCGCCCTGTTTCAATGGCCGAAACTTCCAGCAGGTCATCGATCAGGTTAAGCAGGTGGCGCCCGGCCTTAACAATTTCATCTACATTTTCCTGATGTGGCGGTGGCAGAGGATTCTGCGCGTCAGAGGCCAGCAGATCGCTGAAACCGATTATCGCATTAAGCGGGGTGCGCAACTCATGACTCATGCGGGACAGAAATTCCGATTTTGCCTGACTGGCATGTTTGGCCTGATCGCGATCGCTGATGAGTTGGTGCTCTGCCGCCTTGCGCGTGGTGATATCGCGCACCAGTGCGAGGAACAGCTTCTCGCTCCCCTTGTGCAGCAGGCCAAGCCTGACCTCGACCGGGATGGTGCTGCCGTCCTTGTGCCTTTGAATACTTTCAATCGTGACGCTGGCCTGCTCTTGCAAGGTGTTGAGTAGTGTCTGGAGGCTCACCGGGGCGGGGCCGACATCAATATCGTCAACCGTCATTTTCAGCAGTTCATCGCGTTCGTATCCCAGGAAATCACAGGTCTGGCGATTGACATCGAGTATCTGGCCCTTGTCATCATGTAGCAGGAAGCTATCGACGGCGCCATCAAATAAGGCGCGGAAGTTTTGTTCACTATCGCGTAGGGCGAGCTGTAGCGCTTCCAGCTCCTGGATCTTTTGCGATAATTGTTCGGTGCGTTGCTGGACGCGCACCTCCAGCTCGTCCCGGGTTTTGAGCAGGGCTTGCTCGTTGTTACGCTGCTGAGTTATGTTGCGACTGACGCCTTCTACACCGGTGATCTCTCCATGTTTGTCATAGATGAATTTGGCATTGGTGGACACCCAGACAATATCGCCATTTTTGTGTAGCAGCGGGGTCTGGTAGGCGGTTATCTGGCCATGGTTATTCTTCAGGGAAGACATGAAAAATTCCCGTCCGTAGGGGTCAAGATAGAGTGTTGCCAGTTCGGAACCGAGCAGTTCGTCCGGTTGGTAACCGAGTAGTGCAGTGACTGATGGAGATACCATTGTCAGTTTGCCCTGCATATCGACCCGATAAAATGTATCGATCATGTTGTCGATAATATGTTGCAGGTTTTGCTCCGAGGCGCGCAGTTTGTCGTTGGCATGTTGCAGGTTACTGATGTCGGCGACGGCAACGATGCGGCGGAATGTGTCGTCCTGATGCAGTGTCCTGGCACGGATCTGCACCGGGAAGGTGTGGCCATCTTTGCGGAGGGCCTTCAGCTCATAAGGACCCTGTTCGCCCTTACGCATATTTTCCCGTGCGATTTGCTGTGACTCGGGGGCGACAAACTCCAGCACATGGCGTCCGATGAATTCCTCTCTGGAATAACCAAACATCTGCTCAACCATGTTATTGACGTCGAGGACGATTCCCTGATCATGGAACAGCAGAGTCTCGAAGGAGGCCTGAAAGAAACTCGCCAGTCGTTCCTCACTTCTGGCCAGAGCGGACTGGTAGAGTTTGCGTTGGGAAATATCAATTACACTGCAACGAACAAGCCGCCGATTCGGGAACGGCATGCGTGATAGTCTGATTTCACAGCTAATGGCCTGACCGGTACTGTCATGAAATTCGCGTTCAAATATCAGCGGTACGCCGTGCAACGCACGTTCGATATAGTGCGTAAGAGGCTTCTGTCTGGAATGGTCGGTAGTTGATCTGCTCAGTTGTTCCGGATCAATTGCAAACAAATCTTGTTTACTCAGTTTGAATAATAGTTCGGCCTGTTCATTGGCCTCGATGATGGAATTCCTCTCGGCGTCGATGATCAGGATGGCATCGGGTGAATTTTCCACCAGTGAACGATACCGTTTTTCGCTATCGAGCAGGGTCTTCTCGATCAGCTTGCGTTCGGTAATGTCACGGATGATCACCAGCGCGGCCGGACTACCCTGCCAGGTGGTCAGGGCGGCGGTGAGCTCGACCGGTACCCGGCTGCCGTGTTTGTTACACAGCGTGACTTCATAAAGTTTGGGGGCATCTTCGCCCCGCATCCGCCGTCGATGTCTGTCGAGCAGCAGTTCGGTATCATCGGCATGGACGATATCCGCCAGACCCCGGCCGGGCAATTCGTCATCGTCATAGCCGAGGATATCGGTAGCACGCTGGTTGGCATAAACCAGTTGCTCGTTTTGCACGATGAAGATACCGTCGTGGGCGTTGTCGGCCAGGGCATGAAAGTCGATGACCTTGAGGTTGAGAATTTCCAGACGCGATGTCATCAGCCGATATCCCAGCCAGACACACAATAGCAATAACAGCATGATCAATAACGAAGAGTTCAGCTGCATATGCTCGGTGAAGCTGCGACCGGCATTGGTCTCCAGCCCTGAGCTGCTCATGGCATACAGACTTAGCACCATGCCCAGGCCCCATCGGCGGTGGTTGCGCAAGCAAAAATACGGGCTCAGTTTCATGGGGACATCAACCAACCAATCAAACGACAGTGCTTAAAAATATCATGTAATGGCATATTATTAATAGTCCTGTCACGACCCGCTTGGCTGATTAGTCGCCAGCAGTGTTTCGATAGTGTGCAACAGGGTGTCATTGTCCGTCACGGATTTGGTCAGGACGGCATGGACCTGTTGCAGGTATTGAGGGGCCAGTTCATGTGCGGAATAAATAACCAGCTTGCTGGCGGGGTGGTGCTGCTCTATCTCCGCCAGGAGGGACAGGCCGGAACCGTCGGGCAGGGAGATATCCAGCAGGATCAGTTCGAACGGCCCCTCGGCCAGCAGGTCACGGGCCTGTTGCAGGTTATCGGCCCAACTTAGTTTTACCTTGTCTTTGAGTAACTGAGCGACGATTTTTCGCACATCCGTTTCGTCTTCGATATGCAGCAGACGTGGTTTGCCGTGGGCCTGGGTGCTTGTTGCCAGGGCATTCAGCAGGCGTTGTTGATCGATCGGCTTATCCAGCCAGTCGACGATCCCGATGGCGCCACCATTAAGGCGTTGCCGCGCGGCATCGGCCTCGACTGAGACGACGATCACGG
>JAHEDB010000303.1 GCA_024641465.1 Chromatiales bacterium
CCATGCGGACCTGTGGAAGGTCAAGGAAGAACGCGACCGCATCTATGCCCTGCCCGAGATGAGCGAGGACGACGGCATGCGCGTCGCCGAACTGGAAGTCGAGTTTGCCGAGATGGATGGTTATACCGCCGAGGCGCGCGCCGGTGAGCTGTTGCTCGGCCTGGAAATACCGATTGAACAACACACCGGTCTGATGAGCGCGGTGGCGCCGGGCTGGAAGCTGCGTGTGCTGCTGGCGCAGGCCCTGTTCGCCACGCCGGACATCATGCTGCTCGATGAGCCGACCAACAACCTGGACATCAACACCATTCGCTGGTTGGAGGACATCCTCAATCAGAGCAGCAGCACCATGGTGATCATCTCCCATGACCGTCACTTCCTCAACAGCGTCTGCACCCACATGGCCGACCTGGACTATGGCGAACTGCGCGTCTATCCCGGCAACTATGATCAGTACATGACGGCATCGACCGCGGCGCGTGAACGTCTGCTGTCCGACAATGCCAAGAAGAAGAACCAGATCGCCGAGCTGCAAACCTTCGTCAGCCGCTTCTCCGCCAACGCCTCCAAGGCCAAGCAGGCCACCTCGCGCGCCAAGCAGATCGAAAAGATCAAACTCGATGAGGTGAAACCGTCGAGCCGGGTCAGCCCGTTTATCCGTTTTGATCAGGACAAGAAACTCTATCGCGTTGCCCTCGAGGTCAAGGGCCTGAGTAAGTCGTTTGGCGATAAGGCGCTGATCAAGGATCTGAATTTTACCGTCGAGGTCGGCCAGCGGGTGGCGATCCTCGGCCCCAACGGCATCGGCAAGACCACCCTGTTGCGTTGCCTGGCCCATGATCTTGATGCCGATGGCGGCACCATCAAATGGTCGGAGAATACCCAGCTCGGTTATTTTGCCCAGGACCACGCCGCCGACTTCGCCAACGGTATGTCACTGTTCGACTGGATGAGCCTGTGGCAACCCAAGAACGGTGACGAGCAGTTGATCCGTGCCACCCTCGGTCGTATGTTGTTTTCCAATGATGACATCAACAAGTCGGTCAAGGTGGTGTCCGGTGGTGAACAGGGCCGTCTGTTGTTCGGCAAACTGATCCTGCAACGGCCCAATATCATGCTGATGGACGAGCCGACCAACCACCTCGATATGGAATCGATCGAGGCGCTCAACCTGGCGCTGGAAAATTATCCCGGTACCCTGCTTTTCGTCAGTCATGACCGCGAGTTCGTCTCCTCACTGGCGACGCGCATTATCGAGATGACCCCCGAGGGTGTGAGGGACTTCAGCGGTACCTATGAAGACTATCTGCGCAGCCAGGGCGTGGTTTAAAAAACATCACGCGGTATTGACGGACTGTGATCGCCGATCCTGAAAAGTTATTAAAGAAACACCACCAACTCGTTCATTCCGATAATATGAAGGTGGCCTCGCATGTGCAACGCGAGGCCGGTGAGTGGATCGTGAATACGCTGATGGTCGAGGGTTATGATGTGGCCTTCAAGTACAAGCGCAAAAAACTCTACAAGAACCTCAAAGGGCAGCGGGTTAACCTGACTTATTATTCTGATAAAGAAGTGGTCGCCGGTATCAGTATTGAAATAATGACTGTGGTTCGGATCAAGATCGCCTGATCATCGAGACTTCCGTAAATATCATTTCACCAGCGGTTTCAGTTCCGCAATATCCCCCAGCGTCCTGTTGATCTCGGCCACCGTCAGGTGTTTTGCATCACTCGGGTCTTCCCAGTGGCTACAGATAAATTGACGGAGATTGGGTTGTTTATCGGAATGAATCATTAATTCTGTAAAGTATTCAATAGCGACAGGACCGGCATCCATCACGGTTCGGTATGAATAGTCCGCGCCGGCAAACCTGAGCGGGGTCTGTCTGACGACATGACGTTCGTATTTCATCGACGCGGTAACAATAAACTGATCCGGGACGATGACAGTCTCGGTCGGAGATATAACCCAGGAGACAAACCAGCAGTGCGGGTAATAGTGATCCAGTTTACTACCTGTCACTATTTTGCCATTCTGGAGGGTAACTCGGCCATTTTCGGGTGCTATGGTGAGCGTCTGCCTGAGATATAGCTGACTACCTTCCGGAATCCGGAAATAGGGCGATGAGACCGGATAGAGTTCGTTTGCACAGGCGGTAATGAAGACGAGGCTGAAGAGTGGAATCAATTTACGCATCGAGTTGACCTCCTGACGCGAAGACCATGATAAACTGAGAGCCGCGGTAAGCGGTGTTTTTAGTATACGATAAAACACAGGTTTGTCCTTGATCGGCGGCATGACCTGCTGAAGTAAGTGTCGGTACGGTCTTTTATCCTTGTTGCAAGGTTAACTTGTTGATAATAAGTTAGTTTATCTTTATATACGGTTGCTGTTACAGTGGTATAAAATTCCGCAGACTATCGATAGCCAGGGAACAAGCCGACCGGAGCCAGGATTGTAATTGAGCAGATAGACTTGTTTTGTCATATTTCTTATACAGGAAAGTGGGTATGTATTTCATTAAGGTAATTTTCCAGGTTTTGATTGTATTGATCCTTGGCGCCTGTGCCGCCCAGGGCCCGATAAAGGTCTACGATGAAAGGACTAAGCCAGATCTAAGTAACATAAATATAATTTATCTTCCTCCCGAAATTGAACTGCTTGAGGCGGACGGTATGGTGTTCGAAACGCCCTATATCGAAACCGGCTTTAATGAGGTTCACCTGCTACCTGGGCACCATGAGATTGCGCTGAAGTATGCAAAATTCTGGGGTGATCCATCTTCAGGACGGATGATCACCACGAAGCCGGTTGTATTTAGCATCGACTTGACTAACAAGTCTAAATATTTTGTTCGATATGACAAACCAGAAGATATCTGGGGCGCGCAGGCCTTGATCCAGAAGTTTTCTCCATGGATAGAAGACGACAAGGGCGTCAAGTTGAAGGTCAGTGCCACTCAATTAGGCACGGCATCGTTGACAAATATAAATAAGTCGGTGACAGCCAGACAATTTGTCGAGGGGAATAATTCCCTTGAGAAACTCAAGTTCTGGTGGAAAAACTCGACGGGCGGTGAAAAGGCCGCCTTTAAGAAATGGATTGAGGACCCATCTGTAGATTAATCAGCAGCAGGATTGGCGAGTTGGAATAAATTAAAAGGCCGCTGTTTGACAGCGGCCTTTTTTATTTGGTAAATGTCGTTAATCGTCTTTTTGAGTGATCCTGCCGTGGCAGGTCGGACACTGATAGCTTCGCTGGCCGCGCAAAATCATATTGTGCCGACGCGTGGTGAGCTGATAGTCCCGGCACCGACAGGCATACATAAAGCGGCGCTGTTGGCGGTGGGGCGTACCCTGTAAATCATAGTCGCAATAGGTCTTCGCCTCGACGCCAAACGTGCGCATAATCTTCTTCCATTCCTTGCCATGGGCACGGATGTTTTTAATGCCATACAGCATATCGGCTACGTAGTGCGCCACCTCATGCGGCACGGTCTGCCGCAGATTATCAGCAAAATATTTTGAGAATATAAAAGGGTTGTAGCGGATATAGCGTTCCTGCCGGTAGACGTGATACATCCCGGCGGCGCGGCCGGTGAGACTGAAATTGACGGGGATATTTTCAAATGGTCGGCCAAATATTTCGCTGGCCAACGCAATATAGTGATGGGTGCTGTTTAGCACCAGGGTTTGTTGTTCCGTGTCGATGGGCTCGATGATGGACATGGTAAACAGTACCGCACAACTCTCAGGTGATGATTTACGGCTAGTTTGCCAAGAATGGACGGTTAGCTCAAGCCGGATTGGGCCTGATTCGGGGTTGTGCTCACGAGTGGGTCTGTTAGACTTTCCGACCATTTTTGTCTGTTGTGAATCCCCTCGAGGTAAGCCATGTTTCAACTGGGTTGTGCCAGCCGCGCCTGTTTCCAAAA
>JAHEDB010000304.1 GCA_024641465.1 Chromatiales bacterium
AGGATCAGCAGGTCCGGGCAGCTTGCATGCTTGATGTGCAGGTAGGCAAGTTCATTGTAATTTTGAGTCGGGATGACCGTGAACTGCATATCCTCCAGCAGCAGAACCAGGCCCTTGAGGATCTGCGGATCGGGATCCATGACGATGGCACTCTTATTTGCCTGGCGCATTATTCTCAACAGCCTTGTTTGTTTACGATGCAATGACTTTAGGGGATGTCGCGCCATGCGGGTATAACCCATACCATCTAGTCTTAGGACTAGTGCCTAGTCCAAATGGACTAGGCGACATGGGCTTGACCGATGTGATTACTTATAAACAGGTTGAATGAGCATTATTGTGAATTTTAATGAGGCATTAGATTGTGTTGTAACAGAGGAATATAACTGTACAGGTGCTGACGCGGATCATATGAAAATTTGTAGATTTTGTTAGGCTAATAGTCGATTTAAAATTAGATTCTGTGTTGGTTTGGAGGATGAAAGCCAACGATGTTGGACCCGTATTAAGCGGGAGATGTTACCTGACAAATATCTATGTGATTGAAACGGAGGTGATGGTCATGACTCAAGCGCAACGCAAACCGGAGATACACGAATCACTCCCCCATGAAGAGGTCACTGCCTATCGGCGATTTTATGAATCCGTCAAAATGAAATTTTCCGAAGTCGGCGACAAGATCAATATGCAATCCGTCAAGCAAGTGATTGATAAGGCTGGTGCGGAATTAAAGGAAGCAGGTGAACACTCTGCTGAGGCGGTCAAACGCGCAGGTCAGGCGTTGAGAAAGGATATCGCCAGCAGCGCCGAAAAACTTGGGCCTGACTGGCATAAGCTCAAGGGCAAGACTCACAATTTTTTTGATATCTGGCAGGACCGCAGTACAGTGTTTATCGGTCACGCCGCCTCTGCGGTCGGCGAGTGGTTGCATGACAAGGGTGATAAAATGGAACACCATGTTTATCATGCCGGTGAGTTGACCTATGGCGGGGCCTTTGAATGTGTGTCGTGTAGTGAACGAATCGAGATCAGTAAGGCCAATTATATTCAGCCTTGCCCACACTGCATGAAGACCGAGTTTCGTCGTATCTGATCCATCAAAAATAAACCTGCCAGGGAGGGGGCTGCCATGAACTTGCTTTCATGGCGGTATTTATCTATGCCCGAATTTAATCTCTAAGGTTTCATTTTCCACAGCTTGCGACAGGACTTGTTTGTCGTTCCCGTTTACATCTTCTATATAAGGCATAGAGCAAGGTTGCATGTTTTCGGGCAGGAATCATTTCGTTATGGAAAAGTTAAAAGTCAAGTGACTGATTAAAAAATATAGTTGCTTACCCTATATCGAGCGATACGGTATTTGGTATAGGCTTGCGCGCCAAACCAACATACCGGTTTAATTTATTGGTTTATTCCTTATTTCTATTGTTTGCATCACCACTGGAGATGACGTTTATGAACAAGATTTTAGCTTTATGTGTAATTATTATGGCCCTGAGTGTTGGTGCCTGTTCCAAGAAGCAACAGGCCGCTGCTCCGGCCGCTGCCCCTGCCGCTGCGGTGACTGCCCCAGCCAATACTGCCCCAGCCGCTGCCCCTGCTGCTACCGCAGTTGATATGGCTGCCCCAGTTGCCAATGCCGCTGCACCCGTTGCCCCTGCCGCCGCACCGCAAGCCGCTAAGTAAGACATTGCACTACCGGCCGGGTTGTTTCTGACCGGTAAAGGAAGGCCGCCTCCGGGCGGCCTTTTTTTTGTTTAACCGTAAGTTGCGACAACGAAATGCGGTCATCAGTGAAACTGTATCGGCAAATCTCTATTTGAAAAACAGCACTTCACAATCACTAAAACAAGATGAACGTATCAGGTTATGAAAATTCTATCTGCATATAGTTATATATAACTAGTTCGCTTCTATCGATTGATGTTGTGCAGTGTTTGATTCTCAATCTAAAAATATAGACCTTACGACTTGAAAATATCGATGACCGGTATCCTTGTTTTGGACGAGAATCAGTCGGGATCATCATTTTGCATTAATAAATGGTGAAGACAGGTACAGTCAAAATGTCGGCGAATAAGTCGCAGGCAGTAAAATATATAATTCACTATGAGGAGCGGTCTATGGTTTACACAAAGAAAACGCCATGGGTCCTGATTATCGGCGTCATCATGTTCGTCTATGCCTGGATGGTGCAACAGCAGTTTATAGCTGGGTTGTTAAAAACCCTCGAGACTGACAAGCTGGCCGGTGAAATGGTTACTATGGGATATATGTTCGGCATCATCGGTATCGCCGTTGGTCTCTGGCAGCATTTCATTAAGCCCAAGGAAGGCCATCTCGATTATTATCTGTCAACTATCGGCGGGGCATTACTGATCCTGTTGTGTGTGTTTGTCGTCAAATATGGCGCCGAACCGATTTTCAAGGTCTGGGGCGCCGCAGCCGGTAAGGCCATTGGATGGGACTTTGCAAAAACACTCGGCATTAACTATATCCTGCTCGGCATCATCGTCGGCATGATCGTGGTTAACGTGTTCAAGGTTCCAGGATGGGCCGAGAACGGTGTGCGACTGTCACGCCTGGGTCTGAAGACCGGGGTCATCCTGCTGGGTGCACTGTATAGCGCAGCTGAACTGGCAGAATATTCCAAATGGTCGGTCGGACTGATCTTTTTCTTCGTGCTCGGTTCCGTCGGCCTGACCCTGTGGCTGGGTCGTTTACGCAAGATCCCGACTTCCATGGCCGGCGTTTTGTCGGCTGGTCTGGGTGTGTGTGGTGTATCTGCCACGGTGGCGTCTGCGCCGGTGGTCAATGCCAAGTCGAGTGAAATCGCCTACTCCATCGGTACCATCCTGATGTGGGGTGTGTTGATGATGTTTATCTTCCCACCGGTTGGTCGCGCCCTGGGGATGTCGTATGAGCAGTTCGGCGCCTGGGCTGGTACCGGTATCCTCAACTCGGCGCAGGTGGCTGCCGCGGCGTTGATCTATCAACCGAATGGTATCGAAACCCTCAAGGTCGCCGAGATCTTCAACATCACCCGTATCCTGGTGCTGCCGATCATCGTGCTGTGGCTGGCCGTGTGGTATGTGGAACGCGAACAAACTGCCGCCAAGGTCAACCTGTTACAGGTGATCATCGGCAAGTTCCCGCTGTTCGTATTGGGCTTCATTGTGCTGTTTCTGTTGTCCACCACAGGAATGTTCTCACCACCCCATCATGAACATGGCAAATATTTTGCCGATGCCAAGGCCAAGTTGTTAAAAGATGAAGAGGTGGCGGTCCTGCAAAAGGCTTCACCGCAACGGCCGGACCAGAAAGAGGCCATGGCGCGGCTTATTGCCAACAAGCGGGTGATGAGCAAGGATGATGATATTCTGCTGCGTGGCGTGGAAAAACTCAAAGAGACACCGAAGGACGTTAAGGGTGTGTTAAAAGACGCGCACAAAAACGCCTGGAAGACCTCGCCGCGTATTCAATGGTTCCGTGACCTGATTGTGTGGTTCTTTGCCTTCGGCCTGACCGGCCTCGGCATGCAGATCACCTTCAAGTCCATCGCCCAGGCGGGCGGCCAGCCGCTGATCATCGGTACCGTGGTGGGCACACTCAAGGCAGTTGGCGCCCTGGTGGCCGTGATATTGCTCAAAGGCCTGATTAACCCTTAAGGAGACTTAACATGTCAGAACAACCAAAATTCAATCGCGGTACAGCCCTGTCGATCTTCAAGAGTGATCGCTTTGAGGACATCATGGCCCTGCTAATCTCGCTGGCCATCGTGATCATCGTGGTGGTACTGGTTCCAATAGGTTAGTGGTAACATTTTGACCGGGGTGTGGTGACTACCTCTGCCCCGGTCCTTTTTTAGTGAGATCAATAATGCAACGTATTCTATTGGCAAGTCATGGCACCGTTGGTGCG
>JAHEDB010000305.1 GCA_024641465.1 Chromatiales bacterium
CCATCGATCAGATACAGTTTAAAGGCCTGCCGTTCGATTACCGCTTTACCGGTGACGATGTCGTCGTCCATGCAATAGGTAAAATGGTAATCGGGATAGGCCTTGCGCAGACCGGAGACGACCGCCTCATCGAGAGGCAGTTGCTGCTCGAGGAGAGCAGCAAACTGTTCCGTCTGTTCCACCGAGATCATTCTTCACCCCCGGCGGCATACTTGGTGCGTTGTTCGGCGGGGACGCCGAGGATCTTCGCCAGCCAGGGCGGTGGATGACCGGCCATGACCGTTTGCAGGTTGGCCAATACCTCACGCGCCTTGCCCCCTTCCGGGACCTTCATGGGATAGACGCCCGAACGCACGACCTTGGCCGCGGCCGGCCCGCCCACGGACTGCATGTACATGACATGACAGTCCTTGCACAGGTTGGCGCGGAAGGCGTTGCGATCATCCGACTCGGAGGCGCCATCGGTCTTGCGTATATCGATCAGCCTTACTTCTTCGGTCGAGACCTGATAGATCAAGAAGTGCGGGCAGGATCCAAAGTGACCGTCCAGTTCTTCACCGCTATTGGACGCAATAGCGACCCGGATCGAGCCCGGCATATCGCCTGCCTGATAATCCATCACCACCGGCATATAGGGCATATCGCTTTCTTCACCCCACAGGTAACGCACCGCCAGTTTCAGTGGCTCCATGCCGATGGCGGCATCCTCGCCGTCTTCTTCACCGTCCAGGCTGGACAGCCCGGTTTTGAGATCGGTGACGGTGATTTTGGTGAGACGCTCCGTGGTCAGGGGTTCACCGAGACGTTCAACCAGGGTATCGAGCAGGCGGCGGGCATCCACGCCCGGCAATACCTTCGCCGCCAGTCCGATCCGCAGCGCTGCATCTCGTTCAAGTGCTGGTGCTGCCATACATCACCTATGAGGCCAGGGGTAAAATACAATTGGCGACCGGACAGGCCACCACACACTGTGGCTCATCATGATCCCCTTCGCACTCCGTGCATGTTTCTTTGGTAATTTTAAAGACGATCTTGTCTTCGTAGATTGAGGTTGTCGGACAAACCGGCACACAGTCACCACAAGAAATACATTCATCTTCTACAATGTACATAGCCATACTTCATCTCCTGCAATTTCGGTTAACCACGTTTCGCACGCAAGGTGATCGGCAAGGTCGGTACTTTATCCAGTGTTTCGAGCACATAGCTTGAACCATCGGCCAGTTTGACTTCGCCACCCCACTTTTCAGGACCCTCGAATTCCAGGGAGACAACATTCTCCTCCAGGTCCATCTTGGGAATGTACAATGTCATATTCCCGTTATCGCGATTACGTTGAATCATTACTTTCGGCATCTTACTACCCTCTTGATGGATTGGAGGGCGGGACCGAAGCCCCGCCCTTCAACCGACGGATTAACGAATCAAATCGTAGTTATAATCCGTGGTGCCCATGCCGCGCGTATCATCATCCAGACGTTCCAGGATGTTGTTCACCAGGGTCTTGAGGATGTACATGGCGCCCTCATAACCCAGGGTGGTATCACGATGCAGGTGATGCCGATCGAAGATCGGGAAGCCGATACGGATCAGTGGAACCTCATGTTCCTTACCCTTGGTGACGGTGTCACGTTGGATAAACTTACCGTAGGAGTTACCAATCATGAAGTCCGGTTTGTTGGTGAACACCAGTGAGCGCATGTGCCACAGGTCCTTACCAATATGGATTTCACAATCCTTACCGAAGGGAGATGCATCCAGTTCCTTCTGCAGGTTTTTCTTCCAACGCTTGTTGGCGTTGTTACACAGGATATGGGTCGGCTCGGCGCCCAGCTCCAGCAGGAACTTGGTCATACCCATGACGAAGTCAGGATCACCCCACAGGGCATATTTCTTGCCGTGCAGCCAGGTATGGGAATCGGTGATCATATCCACCAGACGGCCACGTTCCTTTTCGAGTGAGGCAGGGATCGGCTTACCGGTGGCTTCAGAGACCTTCATCAGCCATTCGTCGGTCCAGGCCAGGCCCATGGGGATGTTGTTTTTTTCCACCTTGTGGTTCCAGCGGGTCTGGACATACTTGGTGGACTTATCTGACTGCCAGGGTTGCATGAAGAAGGTGTCGATGGCATTGGGTGCATCTTTCACTTCATCGATGGTGGTCCCGCCGGAGTACATACGGAAGGTCCCATCGGCCGGGGTATCCAGCACTTCTTCCGGATCCGACAACATAGTGAAGTCCACGTCCATTTCTTTCAGCATACGCTTGATGACGCGGAAGTTACCCAGATAGGTTTCAAAACCGGGTACGATGTTCAATTTGCCGTTCTTACCGGGTTTCTTGTCATCCAGGTCATTCAGGGTGAAGTAACGCAGGATGCCTTCCATCATATTGTCCCAGCCAGTGGTATGGCTGCCGACAAAACTCGGCGTATGGGCAAATGGGGTTGGGTAATCGTCCGGCACGCGGCCGTCTTTCTTGGCGTTGCCGATAAAGGCATTCAAGTCATCACCGATAACCTCGGCCATACAGGTGGTGGATACCGCGATCATCTTCGGCTTATACAGCGCCTTGGCGTTTTCCAGACCGGCAAACATATTCTTCTGCCCGCCGAATACCGCCGCGTCTTCCGTCATGGAATCGGAGACACAGGCAATCGGCTCCTTGAAGTGACGGTTGAAATAGGTACGGAAATAGGCCACACAACCCTGCGAACCGTGCACATAGGGCATGGTTTCTTCAAAGCCCAGTGCACACAGTACCGCACCCAGGGGCTGACAGGCCTTGGCCGGGTTGATGGTGACCGCTTCACGGGCAAAGTTCAGTTCCTTGTATTCCTCGGAAGTGGTCCATTCAAAGACCTCGTCGATCTTTTCCTTGGGGAAACATTCTTCATACATGGCCTTTTTATTGGCCAGGTTGGCCTTGTATTCCTCGTCGCGAAATAAGGGATAACTGGGTTTGATATCTTCTACTGACTGACTCATTTTAAAACCTCCTGCCGCGCCACTAATCTGTGAACTGACGGCGTTGGATTAATACAAAGTTACAAACCGTAGGTTGGGCTGAGTGGTAGCGATGCCCAACAGAGCACCTCAAACCGTTATGTTGGGCTTCCTATCGTCAGCCCAACCTACATTTATGCACTGACTGCAACCGCTTCGGCCAGATCCGCAGATTTTTTCCACGGCGCTTCGATGGCGCTCCAGCATGGATTGTTCAGGGTCATGTCCATGTCACGGGCAAAGATGGCGAAGCCGTCATAACCGTGATAAGGACCTGAATAATCCCAGGAGTGCATCTGGCGGAAGGGAATACCCATCTTCTGGAAGATGTATTTTTCCTTGATACCGGAACCGATGAGGTCGGGCTTGATGGCCTTGACGAATTCTTCGAACTCGTAGCCGGTGACATCATCGTACAGCAGGGTGGCGTTACCCATTTCAGGAATGGTTCTGTCATAGTCATCGTTATGACCGAATTCATAACCGGTACCGACCACTTCCATGCCCAGGTCTTCATAGGCACCGATGGTGTGACGCGGACGCAGACCGCCGATGAACAGCATGACCTTCTTGCCTTCCAGACGGGGACGGTACTTGGCGATAACCGCCTCGTATTCGGCCTTGTATCTTGCGATAACCCGCTCGGCGCCTTCCTTGATCTTGTCATCAAAGAAAGAGGCAATCTTACGCAGCGACTCTTCGATCTTGGTCGGGCCAAAGAAGTTATACTCCAGCCATGGAATGCCGTACTTTTCTTCCATGTGGCGTGAGATATAGTTCATGGAACGATAGCAATGCACCAGGTTCAGCTTGACCTTGGGGGTCAGTTCGATTTCTGACAGGGTGCCGTCACCGGACCACTGGGCGACAACGCGCAGACCCATTTCTTCGAGCAGGGTACGTGAGGCCC
>JAHEDB010000014.1 GCA_024641465.1 Chromatiales bacterium
CCTGGTCGATGAGAGTCATTCGGGTAACCCCCGCCGCGTGACCATTGGCCTAGAACATAACCGACTGGCCATGTTACTGGCGGTCCTGCATCGCCATGCCGGTATCGTGACTTACGATCAGGACGTGTTTGCCAATGTCGTCGGGGGGGTGAGGGTCAGCGAAACCGGGGCGGACCTCGCGGTATTACTGGCCGTGATATCGAGTCTGAAAAACAAAACCCTGCCGCGAGACCTGGTTGTGTTCGGTGAGGTGGGGCTGGCAGGGGAGATTAGGCCGGTACCGAATGGCCAGGAGCGCCTGCTGGAAGCCGTCAAGCATGGCTTTAAAAGGGCGCTGGTGCCCAGGGCCAATGCACCGAAGAAGCCCATCGCCGGTCTTGAGGTACAGTCGATTAGCCGACTGGATGAGGCGCTGGCCTTTATGGCCTGAGGTCGATCATCTCCGAGATTTCACGTTCCAGTTGTGCCTCATCGCCCAGGTTCAGTTCCATCAGTCGATGCAAATGGGAGATGCTGTCGATATCGATAAACTCACAGTGAAAACCGATGCGGCCATCTTCGATGTGCGCGACACTGACATTCATATCGATCTTGATGTCTTCACCGGCAAGGAAAACCTCCAGCAAAAATTCATCGCCCCGTTGCCCGGTCCAGCTGCGTGGTGCGGCAATCAGCGCGCCTTTCAGGCTGATGTCATACAGGCGACTATCCCATGCCTCACCCGATTCCTTGATCAGTCTGACATCGGTATCAAAAGATACGCGCGTAAACTGCCGTTTTTGTTCTTTTGTCACCATGACGGCTCCCTAGTCTTGAATAGAAAAAAGTTTAGCTAATGTGTTGATTATAGCCTGCTGAAAAAAAGCTTGTACATCGAATCCCTGCTTTATGAAACAAAAGTTTATTATCGGAATCAACAACCCTCGGGTGACTGGAGCGGGTCTTCATTGATCTGTTTCCAGTTGGGATTGATGTGCACCGTCTTAACGGCATTTTGCGAGGTCTGGACGATCTCCAGCGGGTAGTCGGCAATCAGCAGGCTGGTGCCCGGGTCGGGGATGGTTTCAAGGTATTCCAGGATCAGGCCATTCAGTGTCTTGGGGCCTTCGGTGGGGAGATTCCAGTTGAGAACGCGGTTTAACTCGCGGACGCTGGTACTGCCATCGACCAGATAGCTGCCGTCTTCCTGTAGATGGACGTCCTTGCTCAGTGCCGCCGGGTCGGTGGTAAATTCCCCAACAATTTCCTCAAGAATATCCTCCAGCGTGACCAGCCCGAGTATATCGCCGTATTCGTTCACCACCAGCCCGATGCGGCGCCGTTCACGTTGAAAATTCAGTAATTGAGTATTGAGCGGCGTACCTTCGGGGACGAAATAGGCTTCCCGAATGATCTTTTGCAGGTCTTCCTTGCTGCTGGTCTCTTTGGTAAACAGGTGCAGGGCATTACGCAGATGGATCATGCCGCGCACCTTGTCGATATCACCATCGTAGACCGGCATACGGGTATGCTGGCTTTCGGCAAGCTGTTGCATGATGTGCTGCCAGTCATCATTGATATCGATGCCGGTGATCTCAGTGCGAGGCACCATGATATCTTCCACGGTGACCTTCTCCAGGTCGAGGATACTCAATAGCATCTGCTGGTGTTGCTGGGGGATCATGGTGCCGGCTTCATTCACTACAATACGCAATTCCTCGCTACTCAAATCATAGTGTGAACGGGCCTGGGCGCTGATACCCAGGAGCTTGAATATGCCGCGTGTAAACAGATTGATGAGCCAGACCAGCGGATAAAGCAGCATCAGCATCGGTTTGAGGACAAAGGCTGAGGGCAGGGCAAAACGTTCCGGGTGCAACGCGGCCATGGTCTTGGGGGTGACCTCGGCAAATACCAGGATGACAAAGGTCAGGACAATGGTACTGAAGATAAAACCAAAATCGCCCATCAGCCGTATACCGATAATCGTGGCGATGGCCGAGGCGAGGATATTGACCAGGTTATTACCCAGCAGGATCAGCCCGATCAGGCGCTCCGGGGTTTCCAGCAGGGTCTGCGCGCGTTGTGCGCCTTTATGTTTTTTGTCGGCAAGATTTTTCAGCCGGTAGCGGTTCAGGCTCATCAGGCCGGTTTCTGAGCCGGAGAAAAAGGCCGACATGACGATCAGCAAGACAAGAGAGATAAACAGAAAACTAAGCGGTATATCGTTCAATGGCGGATAAACTCATTTTTATAATAAACGAAATAGCGTATTAGCGATTTAAAAGCAGTTCGACGACAAACTTGCTGCCAAAGTAGGCCAGCATCAACAGGATAAAACCGCTGTATGTCCAGCGAATGGCAACGCGCCCGCGCCAGCCAAACTGCCAGCGACCCCATAACAGCACAGCGAACAACAGCCAGGCAATCAGCGACAGGATGGTCTTGTGCGCAATGTGCTGGGCAAACATATTTTCGAGATAAAACATGCCGCTTAGCAAGGCAATACTTAGCACGATAAAGCCCAGGCCGATGATACGGAACAGCAGGATCTCCATGGTCTCCAACGGTGGCAGGGCGCGGATGAAGCCACCGGGGTGTTTATTGTGCAGGTGATAATCCTGTATATAGAGCAACAGGGCCTGCACAGCCGCGATACTCAGCAGGCTGTAGGCCAGGATTGAGAGCAGGATATGCAGCAGCATACCGCTCTTTATGTGGTAACCCAGCAGATGAGATTCGGCGGGCAGGTAACCCAGTAACATGATGAGTGCGGCAAACGGAAAAACAACAATGCCGAGGCATTCGATCCGCATGGTAATGGCGGTCAGGCCCAGTAACAGGGCGACCAGCCACGCCACCAGAGACAGTACATTATAGAAATGGATATCGATGCCGGTGCTGGTAAACAGGTGTTGATAGAGCATGACACCGTGTAGCAGGATGGCGATACCGGCCAGTAAAAGAATATGTTGTTTGGTAATGGTTGCCGCCAGACTGGGGCGGGTGAGGCGCATGAATAACAGACTGCCACAACACAGATAAAGAACGATCGGAATAAGGGTCAACATTACTTGCATCGATTTGTTATGGGGTATTGGATGTTCGCATATTGTAACACCAACCAGTCAATAATCACCTTTAAAATGCGGGAATAGTGGCAAGTTGCCGGATTGTGCATTACATTCATTAAGAGTTTATTAATATTAAATCCATATTGCGGGTTTTCATAGGGGACATGTGACAATCATATCATTTTGTTTTAATTGATGTTGGCATGATAATCGGCCTAAATGCTGTCGATCTGTGGCCGCTAAAGGATAATCGTAAGGCTTTACAAATCAGGGTCAAGCGTGACAGTTATACATAAAATCAATGAGTAAATAATAGACGATGGAACTCAGGGTCTTGGGTTGCAGTGGTGGTATTGGTGAACAGTTAAGAACCACATCATTATTGCTAAACAGTGAAGTTTTAATAGATGCAGGGACCGGGCTGGGTGATTTGACCCTGCAGGAGATGAGCTGTATCCGTCATGTATTTCTGACCCACTCGCATCTGGATCATGTCGCCGGTCTGCCGCTGCTGATTGACAGTATCTTCGACCGCATCAAGACCCCCATTGTTATCCATGCACAGCCGCCGACCCTCAAGGCCATTCAGGATCACATCTTTAATAACGCGATCTGGCCTGATTTTTCAGTCCTGCCCACACGGCACCAGCCGGTTTTATGCTATGACACCCTCAAGCCGGGGGAGTCGATCCAACTGGGTGAACTGAGTCTGACTATGGTCGAGGTCAAGCATGTGGTGCCGGCAGTGGGCTATATTATGCAAACAGCCAATCACACGGTTGCCTTTACCGGTGACACCTCGACCAATGATACCTTTTGGCCGGTACTGAACAAACTGGATCGACTCGATACCCTGATCGTCGAGGCCGCGTTTACCAATAATGATATAAACCTCAGCCGGCAGGCCGGTCACTACTGCCCCAGCACCCTGGCGGCCGATCTCGCAAAACTCAAACACCCGGCGAAAATTTACCTCAGTCACCACAAACCCGGCGCGGAAACACGCATCCTTGCCGAGTGTCAGCAGGAAATCACTACCCATCAGGTCGACTCGCTGCACGGCGGGCAAATAATCCAGTTATAATAAGTCCCCTTATCAACAACTGACCGGCTGGGGGTTCTCTGGCTCGGTGACTGGATAGTTTCAATGTTTGATGGTTTAAGCGAGCGACTTGGCAAGACGGTACGCAATCTGCGTGGAGTCGGCCGCCTGAGTGAAGACAATGTAAAAGATACCCTGCGCGAGGTGCGCATGGCGCTGTTGGAGGCCGATGTGGCCCTGCCGGTGGTGAAAGACTTTATCGAACAGGTCAGGTCACGGGCGGTCGGGCAGGAAGTCCTCAAGAGCCTGAGCCCCGGCCAGGTCTTCATCAAGATCGTCAATGATGAATTGACCCGCCTGATGGGCGAGGCCAATACTGGCCTGCAACTCAATGTCACCCCGCCGGCGATTATTCTCATGGCCGGTCTACAGGGGGCGGGCAAGACCACCACGGTGGGCAAACTGGCGCGCTGGTTGAGAGAAAACCAGAAAAAATCCGTCATGGTGGTCAGCGCCGACGTCTATCGACCCGCGGCGATTGAGCAGCTCAAAACCGTGGCGGCCGAGGTGGGTGTCGATTTTTTCCCCAGTGACCCCTCACAGAAACCCGCCGCTATCGCCAGGGCCGCAATGCAGCAGGCCCGCATCAAACACAAAGACGTGCTGATCGTCGATACCGCCGGTCGCCTGCATGTCGATGCCGAGATGATGGACGAGATCCAGGACCTGCATAAGGTGCTGGCGCCGGTCGAGACCCTGTTCGTGGTGGATAGCATGACCGGCCAGGATGCGGCCAATACCGCCAAGGCCTTCAATGATGCCCTGCCGCTCAGCGGGGTGATCCTGACCAAGACCGATGGCGATGCCCGTGGCGGCGCCGCCCTGTCGATTCGCCAGATCACCGGCAAGCCGATCAAATTCCTCGGCGTGGGTGAAAAAAGCACTGCCCTGGAGCCCTTTTACCCCGAACGGGTCGCCTCACGTATCCTCGGCATGGGCGATGTGGTCAGCCTGGTGGAACAGGCCCAGCAGAACATCGATATCGAGCAGGCCGAAAAAATGGCCAGCAAGCTCAAAAAGGGCCAGGGTTTTGACCTGGAAGATTTCAAGGAACAGTTCCAGCAACTAAAAAAGATGGGTGGAATCAGCAGCTTGCTGGATAAACTCCCTGGCATGCCGGGCCTGCCTGCGAATCTGCCGGGGCAGGTGGATGAGAAGCAAATGGGCCGCATGGTGGCCATTATCAATTCCATGACCCCCATCGAACGCCGCAAGCCCGACATCATAAAAGGCTCGCGCAAGCGGCGTATCGCGGCCGGTTCCGGCACCGAAGTACAGGATGTCAACCGTCTGTTGAAGCAGTTTACCCAGATGCAAAAAATGATGAAAAAGATGGGTGGCGGCGGCATGGCGCGGATGTTGCGCGGCATGAAGGGGCGTTTCCCGCCGGGCATGATGTAGGCCGGGACTGAAATTAACCGCATTTCTTTCCGATAAGCACTTCACTTTTTTAGGAATTCCAGTAAAATGCGCGATTCCATGAAAAGCCGCCCCCGATGGCGGTGTTTTTATTGAGTTTAAGTTAACTGAATTTTGAAGGATTTAGAACGATATGGTAACCATTCGTCTAGCACGTGGCGGCGCCAAAAAACGCCCTTTCTACCACATGGTCGTTACAGACAGCCGTAGCAGCCGTGATGGCCGTTATATCGAGCGCGTTGGGTTTTTCAACCCGGTAGCTCGCGGCAATGAAGAGCGTCTGAATATCAAGCGTGAACGCATTGATTATTGGCTGGGCCAGGGTGCCCAGGCCTCTGAGCGCGTCGGCAAGCTGTTGAAGGAGCAGGCCGCTTAACAGTCGTTCTGGCATGACTGCACCGGACTCGAAACAACGGGTTGTGCTGGGTCGGGTCGCCGGGCTGTTCGGGGTCAAGGGCTGGGTCAAGATCTATTCCGAGACCGATCCGCCTGCCAATATCCTGGATTATTCACCCTGGTATCTGCGACTGGCCGATGGCTGGCAGGTCTTTGAGGTGCTGCAGGGTCAGGTCCATGGCAAGGGCATTATTGCCCGGCTGACAGGATGTAACGACCGGGACGAGGCCAGTCCCTTACTGGGGGCGGAGATCGCGGTAGCCCGCGATCAAATGCCTGAACTGGCCGAAGACGAATACTACTGGAGTGACCTGATTGGCCTCGAGGTGTTGAACCAGTCGGGGCTGTCACTCGGCAAGGTCGACCACCTGCTGGAAACCGGCGCCAACGATGTGTTAGTGGTGGTTGGCGCGGACAAACAGGAATGCCTGATCCCTTATATTAGAGGGGATGTGGTGCAAGAGATTGATCTGGTAAAGGGCTGCCTGCGGGTAGAGTGGGACCCGGATTTTTAGGCAGGCGACCAGGTTTAAACGATGCGGATTGATGTCGTGACATTATTTCCGGCCATGTTCGAGGCTGTTTCCGCCTCCGGGATTACCTCCCGGGCGATGCAACAGGGCATCCTCGAGCTGGGTCTGGTGAACCCGCGGGATTTCGCCCGCGATGTCCACCGTACCGTGGATGACCGCCCTTATGGTGGCGGTCCCGGCATGGTGATGAAGGTCGAACCTTTGCAACAGGCCATCCACCAGGCCCGTTCGGCCGGTGAGGCCCGCGCCCCGGTGATCTACCTGACACCTCAGGGGCGACCGCTGAATCAGGCGGCTCTGCTGGAGATGTCCAGGCGGGAACGCATGATCCTGGTGTGTGGTCGCTACGAAGGGGTCGATGAACGTCTGATCCGGGCCGAGGTCGATGAAGAATGGTCGATCGGTGATTATGTTTTAAGTGGCGGTGAACTGGCCGCCATGGTTGTGATAGACGGTGTCACACGGTTACTACCGGGGGCGCTGGGGCATGAGGATTCGGCAAGCGAGGATTCCTTCATGCAAGGGTTGCTGGATTATCCTCACTATACGCGGCCCGAACAGCTGGATGGTATGAACGTGCCGTCGGTGCTGTTAAGCGGTGATCACAACAGGATTCGCCGCTGGCGACTGAAGCAGGCCCTCGGGCGTACCTGGTTACGCCGACCGGACCTGCTGACAGAGTTGGAATTGAGTGAGGAACAGCAACAGCTGCTCGAGGAATTTATCCAAGAGCATGAAGTTCGAATAACAGATTAATGAGCGTTAGCGTTGGAGCGGACCATGAGTAATATTATTGACCAATTAGAAGCCGAACAAATGAACCGTGAGGTCCCCAAATTTGGCGCGGGTGACACGGTTGTCGTACAAGTCAAGGTTAAGGAAGGTAACCGCGAGCGTCTGCAGGCGTATGAGGGTATCGTAATTGCCAAGCGCAACCGCGGCATGAATTCATCCTTCACCGTGCGCAAGATCTCCCACGGCGAAGGTGTTGAGCGTGTCTTCCAGACCTACAGCCCCAGTATCGACACCATCGAGGTAAAACGCCGCGGTGATGTCCGTCGCGCCAAGCTGTATTATCTGCGTGATCGCCAGGGCAAGTCTGCTCGTATCAAGGAAAAACTTTCCTGAGAATACAGCGCACTGCCAACGGGCAGGTGTAATTTGATCCGCAAGCGGGTCATAATAAACGGGTATCGTTAACAGGACGCTACCCGTTTTTTTATGCCCAAAATACACAAAATAATCCGTCTGCTGGTCATCGTGCTCAGTGCACAGTCGCTGTACTGTGGACAGCTATTTGCGGCAACCACACCGGCAGTGGCCGCAGTTCCCGCATCTGAAGAAGACAGTCAGTTGCAGGAGATCGTCAACCTGGCCGAGGCCGGCGCCCCGGGTCTCGCCATGCGAATAATGGATCGGGCACAGCAAGACATCGCTGCGGCATCACCCCGCTGGCTGATCTGGGAAAGACAGCGGGTGAAGATTTACGCGGCAAACCAGGAATGGAAGGCTATGGTGGCGAGGCTTGCACACTTGCCCGCGACCCTGCCCGTGGACTTTAGCCGTTGGGTTCAGACCCAGAAGGCAGAGGCCCTGTTGCACTTACAGCAGGGCACGACGGCTCGAGAGTTGTTGCGTGCACTGATTTTATCGACCAGCGGCAGCGAAGAGAAGGCCGAGCTTGACTGGTTGCAGCAATGGCGGCGCATGATCATCCACAGTTATATCGTCGAGGGGATCAGTGAGGATGCACTGACCTCGATCCTGCGTTTCCAGCAGGATTATTCCGCGGATAAAAACCAGATCCTGTTACTCCGCGCCAGGGTGCTGTTGATGAACAGACGGCCTACCGAGGCAGTCGAATTGCTGGCGGAGCATACCAAGGATCCGCAGGCCGGTATGTTATACCTGCTGGCACAGCTGCGCAGTGAGGCACGTAGTCCCCTCAAGGTTTTGCAGGCCGCGTTGCGGCACATAAGTGGCAAGGAGGGCGACAAGGCGGTTCAGAATTCGTTGTGGGCCGTGGTGGCGGAGGCGGCGCAACGGGCCGGGGATCGGGTATCGGCGGTCGATGCGATCGAATATGTCATCGCCGAAACACGCCCTACCGATATCTATTCCCTGTTTGAATTTAACCCAGACAGTTTATGGAATGCCTATCTGGATTACGCCCTGTATGCCGGCAACCAGGCCCGCCTGTTGCTCGGTCAGGATCAGGCCTGGTTTGATTTTGCGGCAAAGACGGCGAAAAAGACCCCGTTGCAGGCGAGGGCGGTCTATGTCCTGCTGATGCATCGTGGTGGCAGCGCAGAGGTTCGGCTACAGGCTGCGGGTTTGTTTATTAAATCGATACAGCGGCGGCGGAATAACAGCCACCTGATCCAGCAACTCTTCACCCATAGCCAGTTTTACCCCACGATCACCGATATCCCGGAACCGGTGCGGCGGACGCTGGTGGATATCGCCCTCGCCAGACAGGATATCCCTCTGGCCTCCCGGCTTATGGCGACCCTTACCGAACCACCCAAAGGACAAACCGCATATATGTGGCACCTGCGGCGCGCCAGGATCCTGATCCTCGGCGGGCAGCCGCGCCAGGGCGCCCTCGCCCTGGCACGTTTTACCCAACTGTATCCCGACTCCAGCCGGACCCGCATCGATCAGTTTTTACAGGTAGTATTCGATCTGCAAACCGTGGGCGAGCACGATGCGGCCTATCAGTTGTTCAATGATGTGATCCGTTCGAGTAAAGATATCAAACTGCAACGAGAGTTGTATTACTGGATGGCCGATTCGCGCCATGCCCAGTCACGTTATGCCGAGGCCGCGGAGTTATATCTCAAGTCCGCTATGTTACTCGATGGCAAGGGCTGGGACCCCTGGGGGCAGACCGCCCGTTATCAGGCGGCAAAATCCCTCGGCAAGGCAGGCCTGATCGAAGACGCCAATTTTATTTACCAGCGTCTGTTAAAGGTGACCAAGGAAGAAGACCGACGGGCCGTGCTGCGCTATGAAGTACAGAAATTACAGCTGGCGAAAAGTGAAGAGCATGAGGCTGAGGCAGAAACCGAACTGGAAACAGCGCCGGAAACGGAAATTATTCCAGCAACCGAACAATGAACAGGAGGCTGAATATGGATACTGTCATCAAGCTTGATTCACCGCTTGGCAGCTTATCGGCCAGCATCAGAGACGATCGGCTGTGTGGCATTCATATCGGCATGGGTGAACAGGATACAGGCAGTAAAGGCAATCTGCTTTGCGAGCAACTGCAAAACGAACTACAGGCCTATTTTGCCGGTACTGCCCGGCATTTTTCCATCCCCCTCGAATTGCAGGGGACAGAATTTCAAAAACGTGTCTGGCACGCCCTGACCCTTATCCCGGCCGGGAAAACGCTGACCTATGGTCAACTGGCCGAACAGTTAAACAGCAGTCCGCGAGCCGTCGGCAATGCCTGTCGCGCCAATCCCGTGCCGATCATCATTCCCTGTCATCGGGTGATCGCCAAGCGGGGCATCGGTGGTTACGATGGTCAGCGCAGTGGCCAGCGACTGGATATCAAGCGCTGGTTGTTACGCCACGAAGGTGTGGCGATTGACTGAACAAGTCACACAGGGGCCATCCTCGACCATCATTACGACCTTCCTCGACAGCCTGTGGATGGAACGGGGCCTGAGCGAAAACACCCTGGCGGCCTATGGCAGTGATCTGGCGGGTTTCGCAAACTGGCTGGCAAGCGCAAAAGGCAAGGATCTGGTGCAGGCCGCTAAGGAGGATGTGCTGGCGTATCTGACCTACCGTCTGCAACAACGGCGCAGCCCGCGCAGTACCGCCCGATTTCTGTCCTGCATTCGACGTTTCTATGGTTATTTGTTACGACAGAAACGCATCCTGCAGGATCCCACGGCTTTGATCGAGGCGCCCAAACTGGGGCGTGCCCTGCCCAAGACCCTGAGCGAGGCCGATGTGGTGGCCTTATTACAGGCGCCGAACACGGAGACCTCCCTGGGCTTGCGTGATCGCACCATGCTCGAGGTCCTGTATGCCACGGGCCTGCGGGTCACCGAACTGGTCAGTCTGAAGATGGGGCAGGTCAATTTACGTCAGGGTGTTGTGCGGGTCACCGGTAAGGGCAACAAGGATCGGCTGGTGCCCCTCGGTGAAGAGGCCATGCAGTGGCTGGAGAACTATGTGGCGAATGGCCGGGGTGAGTTGATGGCCGGTCAGCATTCCGAGGTGTTATTTCCCAGTAACCGTCGCCAGGCGATGACCCGGCAGACCTTCTGGCACGCCATCAAACGCTATGCCCGGCAGGCAGAGATCAACAATCCTATATCTCCTCATACCTTGCGCCATGCCTTTGCCACCCACCTGCTGAATCATGGTGCGGACCTGCGCGTGGTGCAGATGTTGCTGGGGCACAGCGACCTCTCGACCACCCAGATCTATACCCATGTCGCCCGGGCCCGCCTCAAGGAACTGCACGCCAGTCACCACCCACGGGGCTAGCCCGCAAGGAATTATTTCCCCCCCTTTGTGTCATACCGGGCGTATACAATCCCCGCATATCCGGTAAAATGCCCGGGCAATTAACTCACAAGGTGATCCAATGTCTAAACAGTTTTCAGTCTTTATGGCCGCATTATTGATACTTCTATCCATCACTTCGGTACAGGCCGGGATGAAGGAAGACAGCCAGAAGATCAAGGCGATGCTGGCCAAGCAAATGCCCGATTTGAAAGTGACCGAGATTAACAAAACACCACTCGACGGTATCTATGAAGTCATTATGCCGCCGCAGATCCTCTATATCAGTCACGATGCCAAATTTGTATTCAGCGGTAATATCATCAATGCCGAGACCGGTCAGAACCTGACCCTGCCGCAACGCGACAAGGTGCGCGCCCAGGCGGTGGAGATGTTCGGTGAAAAATCCATGATCGTGTTTGCCCCCAAGCAGGTCAAACACACCATCACGGTATTTACCGATATCGACTGTACCTACTGCAGAAAACTACACAGTGAAATTGATCAATACACCAAGCTGGGTATCAAGGTCCGTTACATGGCCTATCCGCGCGCCGGGATAGGTTCGGCTTCGTATAAGAAGGCCGTCTCCGTGTGGTGCGCCGATGACCGTAAGACGGCCATGACCAAGGCGAAGAATGGCGAGAATATTCCTGAAAAGGATTGTAAAAACCCGGTGGCGGATCAGTATCGCCTGGGCGAGCAACTCGGTGTGCAGGGCACCCCGGCCTTATTCCTCGAAAGCGGTCAACTGGTGCCGGGTTATGTCCCAGCGGATCGTTTGTTCAAAGGCCTGGAAGAGCAGAAAAAGGCCGACAAGAGTTAACGCACAAGGTAGTTAAATCACTACCTGCAAGAGTGTGGCCGAGTATGTAAACAGCAGTTGCGGTTTGATTGCATACTCCGGCCATATCTTTTTTATTCCCTCCATATATAAAGCCAGTTGTGGTTTATACACTTCAGCCAGTTCCTGACATTGCGCGGTATTCTGCCGGTGTGTCTTGTAGTCAATCAGCAGGATCTGCCCCTCGTTGATCACCAGCCGGTCGATGATGCCGTATACCATGCGTCCCTCATGCTCATAGCTGATCGGGATTTCATTGTAGGCCGTTTGATAGTGCTGCGGGTCAAACAGCGTTTGCAGGTGAGGCGCCTGTATGACCTGTTGCGCCTCCGCCAGGCAGGACTGAAATATCGCGTCCTGTTCAGCAAGTCCGTATTGCTGCGCCAGTCGTAACAGTGATGCAGGTTTTGGCTGACTGAGTTGTTCGAGCATGGCGTGGATCAACAGACCGCGCCGTCGTCCATCTTCATCCAGGCCTTGCATGTCATCGGTTCGGTTGACGGCCTGACTGGGGGCGATTTCTTTAATCGGCTTGATTACCGGGATGGTCTTGCCCAGACGTGGATCAACGATATTGATAGTCTTATGAGTTTTTATCGGTGTGACAACGATCGAGGGTGGGGTATGGGCCTCGTGCAGGCATCGGCTGTCGGTCATGTCTGCCGGGGTGATGTCGTATTGCCGGCAGATGGCGTCATACCAGGTGCTGTCGCTCTTGCGCGAAGGTGCGGTGCCGCTGATGTAGAGTAATTGTTGTGACCGACTCACCGCCACATACAGCAGATTGGTTTCCTCCCGGTCTTCGAGTGCAAACAGGTGTTCCTGTTGTCGACGACTATACGGGTCCAGGCCGTCTTTTTTACCGGTCAATAACAAGGTCTCGGGACTGGTCAGGGAATCGCCCCAGTCGACCATGGCCTCGTAGGCAGTTTTGCGTTGCAGGGGGCGGGCGCTATCGACCAGAAAGACCACCGGTGCCTCCAGCCCCTTGGCCTCGTGAATGGTCAGCAGGCGAACCCGATCCTGCTGGCCCTGACCGGGTGGGGCATCCGGTGCCTCTTTGGATTGTTGTCTCAATGCCTCCAGCCAGTTGATGAAACGCGTCAGGCTGGGATAACGACCGCTGTCGATCTCCAACGCCAGTTCCAGAAAACGCGTCAGGTTGGAGACGACCCGGGATCGCAGGCTGGCGGGAAAGGCGGCCGTGTAGCGTTCCATCACATTGGCCTCGAAATAGATCCGATCCAGCAGATCATGCACCGGGATGTGCCCGGCGAGTTGCTGCCAGCGATGCAGCAGTGTGTTGGCGCGCCGCAGCGGTGAGTCCGAAGGCAAGTTTTCAATCAGGCCGGTAAGGCGATCCTGCCAGTGGCCCTTGCCCGTGGTGGCCAGTAATAATAAGTCGTCATCGGTGGCGGCAAACAGCGGAGAACGCAGGATACTCGCCAGGGCATGGTTATCGTAGGGAGACAATAGCCATTGCAAAAGCTTGACCATATCGATGACCTCCAGCGCCTCCAGCAGGGTGCCGCGTTCCGCGCCCAGATAAGGGATACCGGTTTGGCGCAGGGCCTGTTCAAATTCACCGACGTGGGTACGCGAACGCAACAGGATCAGGATATCGCTGTAACGAATTGGGCGGGCCGTTCGGTCATGGCCGACCGGTGTCTGTTGCGCGACGAGTTCGGCAATGGTGGCGGCGACCTGTTGGCCTTCTGTCAATGCCGTCTGATCATTTGCCTGGCGTGGAGTATTGAGGGGATTACGTAGCTCTGTATGAGCGGCCTCTTCTTCGCCGGGTTCGTCTGCCGTGATCAGAGGCAGTAAGCTAACCTGTCCCCATAATGTCTTGTGCTCGGTCTCGTGGGCGATAAACTCCGGTAATTGATCATGCAGGCGACCGCTGCCGAACAGGTGATTGATAAATTCAATGATCGCCGGTGAGGAGCGCCACGATTTATTCAATGGCAGGCTATTGGCCTGCATATGGTCGTGCAGCCAGTCGCTGGCGATACCGAACAGCCTTGGTTCGGCACGGCGAAAGCGATAGATGGATTGTTTGGCATCGCCCACCAGAAACACGCTGTTGGTTTCCTCGGTCTGTTTGGCGGCAAACTCCTGCAACAGGGGCAGGACCAGTTGCCACTGCGTAGGATTGGTATCCTGGAATTCGTCGATCAGTAAATGCTTGATGCGATTGTCGAGTTTGTACTGCACCCAGCTGGCGTTATCCGGGTGGGTCAGCAACTGGTAGCTTTTCCATTCCAGGTCGGTAAAGTCGAGCAGGCGTTGCTCCAGCTTGATGCGCTGGTAGTGTTGTAACAGGTGGTGACCGGCTCGATACCAGGCGCTGGTCTGTTGCCAGGTTTGCAGGGCGGCGAGCCGCTCGTCGGTCGCCTGAATCTTTGCGGCGCATTCGGCGTGCAGGTTGATAAAGTTTTCTGCGCCCTGTTCACCATAGACCTTGGTCATCTCCTTGCTGGGTTTGCAAGCGCGCACCGTGCCTTTCTGGGTCAGGAAGGTGTCGCGGATAAGGCCGTATCGCTCCGCCATCGCCAGCCGTTCATCCAGTCCATTGTGTAACTGCTTCGCCAGCTTCTGATTGGTGGCGATCGGACGTTGCTCAAGGTATTCGAGATAGCGACGGAGGTCGCTGAGTGTTTGTGCATGATTGAAAAACGCCTGCAGGGGCTCATCGTCAGGCTGAATATTTAACTGCGTGGCAAGCCGTTGGCAGGCAAAGGTGAGAGGGTCTGCCTGTTGTTCGGTATAGGCCCACCAGTCGCTGCGCTGCTGGATAAAGCTCATCAGGGCGTGGCGGGTATTGTTGAGGGCGAGTTGCCGGAATAATTGCTCCAGCGCCGCGGCGAGGGCGGTACTGGATGGCATGGTCGCCTCGGCCATCAGGGCCTCCCAGGCCTCATCCTGCAAATTGCCGGTATGTTCCAGCAGGTCAAAACCGGCCGGGACATCGGCCTC
>JAHEDB010000306.1 GCA_024641465.1 Chromatiales bacterium
CGTGGTCCAGGTACCGGTGGAAGATTCGGCGGCCACCGCGGCGGCCACTTCTTCACGGGGTACGCCCGGTTGGGGGGTTACTTTGAAGCATGCCAGGATATCAGTATCCTTCGGGGTGTATTCCGGCATCCAATAGGTTTCGCGGTATTCTTTCACACCCGCATCGTATTTCTTAGCCATCGCAAGGCCTCCTGAGAGTCAGTTTTTATGTTAGTAATCAGTATCTAATACCTGCATGATTTATATACCTATATTACTTGATATATTCGATGGGTCTTAGATTGGGCAAAAGTATACGCCAGCGAATCATAATGTATATTCAATAATAATGATTGAATGCATAATTAAAAGCTTATGTGAGTTAATGCCTTATCAGGCAAGGCTTTGCGGGCTAACTTCTTATTCCTGTGTGGGATTAGTGGCGATATTTTCCGGCGAACGCGGTAGTTTTTGAGTTGCCCGTTGCAGTCTCTGGCAGGGGCCTGGGCGGTGTATTAACATGGATCGCTCAGGATTAAATAGTCTGTATATATAGGAATGCCCTGGCACCGTATGGTTCATCTGCATGAGTACACTGAATATCGATCGGTCAATCCCGGCCTGGCCCAGGCGATCCTGGAGCTGCCTGCCGCCTCTTTCTCACGGCGCAGTCATTTTTTTCACGGCCGTTATGAAAATCTTTATCTCGATGCCGACAAACTGCCCGGTCTGCAATCGATCCTGGCATGCGCTCTGGCGAAATCCGCCGAGTTGTTACAACGGCCTGTCGAAGCATTAAAGCTGGGCTTCTGGCTGAATATCATGCGACAGGGGGATATCACCACCCTGCACAGTCATGACGATGATGATGAGTTGTTATCGGCGGTTTACTATGTGCAGGTCCCGGCCCATTCCGGTCTGTTCCGCTGGCATCATGCCGGCGTGGTGCACGAGATCGAACCCGTTGCAGGCCGGTTTATGTTTTTTGATCCGGCCATTCCTCATGAAGTGACCGAACATCAGAATTCGATACCGAGGATATCCATCGGATTTAATATTGGCCCGGGCTAGATAATACAGCTCGATTATTTTAGTTTTACGACAGGGAGAAAAATGATGCTGGAGCTACGACCGAACTGTGAACTGTGTGACAAGGACCTGCCACCGGACTCAAACGAGGCGAGGATTTGCAGTTATGAGTGCACCTTCTGTGCTCATTGTGTTGAGACGGTGTTGCACAACGTCTGTCCGAACTGTGGCGGCGGGCTGGTCAACCGGCCGATACGCCCCAGCGTGGCGCGCCGCCCCGGTGTGAGCCTGCAACATGACCCTGCCTCTACCCGGCGGGTGAATACCCGCTATAGCCGACAGGAGATCGAATCATTTGCTCACGGGGTGAAGGATATTCACCCCGCGAAGCGTTGATTACTGACCGACCTTATCCTGGTTGTTATCCTGGGCGGAGCGGAACAGGTAGCCGGCAATCGCGCCGAGGATGCCGATGGCCGCGGTGAGTTGCTCCGAGGTACTGACCACCAGCACCAATATAATCGTACCGAAGATGATCAGCGTCAGACCGGTGGCGTTGACCATATCCTTGGCCGAGTGCTCGTTGTGTTTCAGGAAATACAGCACCACTGTCAGCGACACAACGCACAGCGAGCAGAGCAGCACGATATACCAGAATTCATTCTGGACCCGCATCATCTTGATATCGGTGGGAAGATCGGCGGCGCTGCCGGTATTGGCAGGCTGTTCGTAGGTTGGATGGTACTCGACAACGCTATTCTCAACAGCGAAGACGGGCTGCAACATGAAAAGACTGAAAATGATAATGATAGTTCTCATGGGTAAACTACCTCGCTATTAATTTTAATTGCCGGAACGGGTCAGGATCTCATTGTAGAATCTGGCCTCATCTTCATTGCCCTTCTTCAATGCCGCCTTCGCCTTGCTGGAATACTCACTGACCAGTCTTTTGCGTTTATCAGCGTCGGCGCTCCGTATATCCTGGACTGCTGTCTCGATGGCTATTTCGCGGGGCGACTTGACGGTTTGCTGGGTTGGGGCGGCATTACCGCCGTTGCCGTATTTTTCGAGCGAAGCGGCCTGCGCGCCGGTTGTCGTTAATATCGAGACAGATAAGATCCAGGCAAAATGACCGTGTTTAATCATGATGCGTCCTCCATGTTTATTATGATTGTTGAGACTTATGCGCCATTGCCCGGCGTAAAGCAGGCACTGCGGTTAATTTAAAGCAGTTAGGGGCGTGACTGCAAGCGGCAGCTCGGTATTGTTACAGGCTTTTGTGTACAAAATAAATCTGCTGTTCATATCGTTGACATAGAGCGGCTTTCCAGCGTTTGTTTCCGGGCTAAAAAGCCGTTATATTGACCTTGTTTTATGTGTTAATGAGTGTGCCCGATACATAGAACAGGGGTTTCAGCTCGGGGCTGTCGGTGATGAAAGGATTCCTGTCATTGCGCACTGCCTGCATCAGTAACTGCTTATTTACGGAAATCGGTCCGGCCCAAGGGGGACAACATGAAACATATCGCCACTGCCTTTTCGCTGATTTTTCTGCTTGTCGGCCAGCCGGCCTTTAGTCAGCAAGCCTTATCGCCGGAACAGGAAAAATACCTGGCCCAGGTGAACAAAGTCTGGCAATCCCTCGATAAACAACACGGCAAGATCAAGCTGCCCAATGATGTCGCCGGCCTGGATGTGCCGGAAGGATTTTTTTATCTGACCCCGGCAGACGCAGAAAAGGTCCTGGTGGAGGTGTGGGGCAATCCACCGGGGGCCGGAAAAAATACCCTTGGTATGTTGTTTCCTTCAGAGGCTAAACCATTTGATCGTGACGCCTGGGGCGTGACCATCGGTTATGAGGAAGACGGTTATGTCTCGGATGAGGATGCGGACAAGATCGATTATCACGAACTGTTGTCACAAATGAAGGCCGATACGGCCGCCGCGAGTAAGGAACGGGTCCGCAAGGGGTATGAGCCGATTGAACTGGTGGGTTGGGCCGCGGAACCCTTTTATGACAAGCTGTCACATAAGTTACACTGGGCCAAGGAAGTCCGGTTTGGGGACTCAAGCGATCATACGCTGAATTATAATATTCGTGTGTTGGGGCGAAAGGGCGTGCTGGTGCTGAACTTTATTGCAGGGATGAATCAAAAGAGCATGATCGATACCCGCCTGGCGTCGGTGCTGGCGATGGCCGATTTTGAACAGGGTTCCCGTTATGAAGATTTCAAACCGGGTCTGGACAAGGTGGCGGCGTACGGTATCGGCGCCCTGGTGGCGGGCAAGGTGATCGCCAAGACCGGCCTGCTGGCGGCGGCGTTTCTGTTTCTAAAAAAGTTTGCCATTGTGTTTATTGTCGCGATTGGGGTCTTTGTCAGGAAGTTGTTTGCCAGGCGCGGTGCATAGCCTAAAATATCGGTTGACGCACCGGTGTGGAAATACCCCGTCGGATATCCACCGGCAGACATTGATCAGCACGATACATGAACATTGGAAATGAGTGAGAGTCACAAGTACATGAACCAGAATTCAAAACCACCCGGTAAGTCATTTAACACTGACAAGCTTGACAAGATCGCCGCCGAGGCGAGGAAGGCGGCGGAGCAGCGCCTGACCGGTTATCGAGAACAGTCACTGAAAATCCATCCGTGGATCTGCGGCCGCTGCGGTCGGGAATTCACCCACAGTAATCTGCAAGAACTGACGGTACACCACAAGGACCATAATCACGATAACAATCCCGCCGATGGCAGCAACTGGGAAAACCTGTGTCTGTATTGTCACGATAACGAGCACCAGCGCTATGTGGACAAGGTGCGGGGCTTTGATGGCCTGACGGAGAAAGTCCCCGCCAAGGTCGCGACGCATAACCCGTTCAGTGACCTGGCGGCAATGTTGGGTAAG
>JAHEDB010000307.1 GCA_024641465.1 Chromatiales bacterium
GGTCGATAACCAGTATGCGCAGAGCGGCGCCAAGGGTCCTGACCACCTCGATCGTCTCGTTTGAACCATCACTCAATATCTGATACATACGGGCATAACCAAACATCAGATCATCCGGTGCGACAATGCTGCTTGTCCATTTGATGTCGAGGCAGTTAAAATTTTCACTCAGGTTTACCAGCCGTTCTACACCGAGGCGGGTGATCGACAGGTCGGTGACAGCGGAATAGTCGATGCATTGGTTCATGACCGGGCTATATTCCGGGTCGGCATAGACCTGATTAAACGCAGCCAGCAGTGCTGTGTCATCAAGTTTGCCGGCAAAACGCATAAAAACAACATTCTGTTCTGGTCTGATCCTGTATTCAAATGACATTTAACGGCTCTTTCATCATGTTTTGTGTAACAAACTGCCGGACTGGCGGCAGGCGATATCCTTGTCTGAACCGTAGTTAAGGTTTCGGACCTTAATAAAAATCAGACCGCTTACAAACGAACATATTTATCCAGGCCAACCGCGGCGAGCAGGGCAACCCGGTTGATGGGTTTCTGCAAGCACTCCTCGGCGCCGGCATCGAGGATTCGTTTGACATTCTCCTCGGTATAAAAACCGGTGATGGCGATGACACGTATATGGCGTGTCTCCGGCTGTGATTTGATCAGTCGACACACCTCATAACCATCAATACCGGGCATCATCAGATCCAAAAGCACAATATTGGGCCTGAAGGCATGTAACATGTGACCGGCCTCAAAACCATCCTGTACCTGTTTTGTCTCGGCCAGATCCTTGAATCGGGCAAACAGGGTTTTCAGGTAGCTACAGACCTGAGGGTCATCATCCACAATCAGGATCCGACGTGTTTCATCCAGATCGTGCTCGAAGGGCAGATTGTATTTCTCGGCAAACTGCGCCACTGCCTCCAGGGTATAGCGTCGATGACCGCCGGGTGTTACCACGGCCTCCAGCATGCCCTGTTGGGCCCACTTACGCAGCGTGACAGTGGCCACTTGCAGTCTTTTCGCACACTCGGTCGGTGTTAAGTAGTTGTTATTTCGGGTTGTTTTTGTTGGTTTTTGAGGGTTCATTATATCTGCCATATGTAAACGATACAAACGATATTTTGGATTTAACAATCTTTAACAATACTTACGATAGACCAGGCCAGGCCGTGGGGCAAGCAAACAGGTGATAAATACCCGATGGTTTTATCAGGAATAAGTCATCACTGTTATTAGCTGTAAGTGTTGATACTGCCGTAACCGACTTGCCTGTTCCGTGCCAGAGCATCGAGTTGCGTAACATGAATTGACAAACATCTCTGCCAGACGGGCAGGGGTGTATTGCTGGAGTTAAATAAGTCAATAAGTCAGGCAAAATGCCGCTATTAAATTACATACAAGCGTCAGGAAGACAGCAATCCCTCTCTCATGAATTACATCGATAAAACCCTCGCCGAGCAGTTACAGATCAATGATCGTGAGATCGCCAAGCGCAAGGCCTTGCTCAATTTTACTGACAAGGATGCCGCGCTGCTCAAGGCAAATAAGGCCTTGATCGACGAATACATCGATGCAGTGGTGAACCAGTTTTATGACCACCAGACGGCGATTAGCGAGATTGCCCTGGTGATCGGCGATGCCGAGACACTGCGCCGTCTCAAGGCGTCTATGCGACAATACATCCTGGAATTGTTTAACGGCCATTACGATGCAGAGTACGTCAACCGGCGCCTGCGTATCGGCAAGATCCACGAGCGCATCGGGGTTTCACCCAAACTCTATATCTCCGCGATCTACCAGTTGCAGAAGATCCTGCATAAGGCCGTTGAAATGCATTTTCATGACAAACTCGATAGCCCGGAAGTCCTTCGGCTGGTGGATACCCTCAACAAGATTATGATGTTTGATATTCAACTGGTATTTGACACCTATATTGCCAGCCTGGTGACTGAGGTGAAGTCGGCCAAGGATGAGCTGGAAATTTATTCCGCGAGCCTGGAAGAACAGGTTGCCGAACGGACCGAGCAGTTGAAGGAACTGGCGCGCAAGGATGAGCTGACGGGTTTGTTTAATCAGCGCGGCATGTATGAACATTTGCGGCGTGATTTGGCGGCAGCGTTACGCTACAAAGAGGTGTTGTCTTTTGTCTATTTTGATTTGAATGGCTTTAAGTTATTGAATGACTCAGAAGGTCATCTGGCGGGTGATGCCCTGCTGGAACTGATCGGCAGGGTGTTGCAGGAGAATGTTCGGGAAATCGATACCGCCTGCCGCTACGGTGGTGATGAGTTTTGCATCATCATGCCGCGTACCAATGTCGATGACGCCAGGATGGTGACTGAGAGGATCATTGACAGGTTTAAACAGAAAAATACTACCTCGGTCAGTTTCAGTGTCGGCATTGTCAGTACCGGCCCGGTGACGGTGTGTGATGTCGATAGCCTGATCAAGGCGGCTGATGGCTGCATGTACAAGGCCAAGGCCAGGGCCCGTAAAAAGCCTGGATACTATATCGATGTGGAAAATCAAATTGAGTAGGCCCCCCGCTAAACACCAGCCCTAAGTTCCGGGTTTGGCCGCCATCCCGCCAGTCTGCTATTATTGGCACTCCTTATATATATAGACAGGGTTCCGATTTAATGGCCAATCTCGCCGATCTACTCAAACAACGCATTCTTGTCCTCGATGGTGCCATGGGCTCCATGATCCAGACCTACAAACTGAGCGAGGAACAGTACCGGGGCGAACGCTTCAAGGACTGGCCGAGCGACGTCAAGGGCAATAATGACCTGCTGGTGCTGAGCCAGCCGCAGATCATCAAGGATATCCACAAGGCCTATCTGGAGGCCGGCGCCGATATCCTCGAGACCAATACCTTCAACGCCAATGCCATCTCCATGGCCGATTATGATATGCAGGAGCTGGTGTATGAGATGAACGTGGCGGCGGCCCGGCTGGCACGCGAGGCCTGCGACGAGATAATGGCGCGCGACGACGCACAGGGAGGTGCTAGTGTCGCGGGAGGCAGGACGCCGGGAGCGACCAAACCACGCCTGGTAGCCGGTGTGTTAGGACCCACTAACCGCACCGCCAGTATCTCACCGGACGTCAACAATCCCGGTTTTCGCAATGTCACCTTTGATCAACTGCGCGAGTCCTATACCGAGGCCCTCAAGGGGTTGATCGATGGCGGCGCCGATATCGTGCTGGTCGAGACCATCTTCGATACCTTGAATGCCAAGGCGGCGCTGTTCGCCATCGATGAATACTTTGAACAGCAGGGTAAAAAATGGCCGGTGATGATCTCCGGCACCATCACCGACGCCTCGGGCCGCACCCTGTCGGGCCAGACCGCGGAGGCCTTTTATAACTCCCTGCGCCATATCAAGCCCATCAGTTTTGGCTTCAACTGCGCCCTCGGTGCCAAGGAGCTGCGCCCGCACATCGAAGAGATCGCGGGCATGGCCAATTGCCATATCAACACCCACCCCAATGCCGGTCTGCCCAACGAGTTCGGTGAATACGACGAGACCCCGGAACAGATGGCCGAGGAGATCGAGGACTGGGCCCGCAATGGCTATCTGAACATCATCGGCGGCTGCTGCGGCACCACGCCGAAACACATCAGGTGTATCGCCGAGGCGGTGAAGAAATACCCGCCGCGCCAACCGAAGGCCGATAATCACACCACCCGTCTGGCGGGGCTGGAGCCGTGCAACATCACTAAAGATTCACTGTTTGTGAACGTGGGTGAACGCACCAACGTCACCGGCTCGGCCAAATTCAAACGCCTGATCCTCGAAGAACATTATGACGAGGCGCTGAGTGTCGCACGTGAGCAGGTCGAGAACGGCGCGCAGATCATCGACATCAACATGGACGAGGGTATGCTCGATGGCCAGGCGGCC
>JAHEDB010000308.1 GCA_024641465.1 Chromatiales bacterium
TTACACAGTGATAATAAATTCTATGTTGATACTACTCCCGGCGAACACGTGTATATGTCGATGGGGTCAGGGTTACGTTTTTTAAAAGCAAAAGTTCTTAAGGGTAAAACATATTATGTCATGGTGATCCCGCAGGGCAGGCCGGAAATTAATTTCACTCTTTATCCCATTCGGGCTCATGGCAAGGGGGAGTTTACGCTCGCCGCAAAAGAGTTTAATGACTGGCGCAATAATACCCTGTTAGTAGAAATGAGCCCTGAGGCGCATCGGTGGGCAGAAGAAAGGGCGCCACGGGTTATTGAGAATATTATGTCAGAATGGCCTGCATGGCTGTCGCAGCCTGAATCATCCAAAATAAACAGTACGTTGAATCCTGCTGACGGTTTGTAAACTTTTTATTTGCTGTTAATTACGCCAGCGGTAATCAAGCGCATCAAATACCTTGCGGGTATATCGATAGCTGCCCAGACTGCCGTTATAACGCATCAGCGCCCGGGTCAGATTGCCTTTTTCCTTGTCGAGATAGTATTTCAGGATCGTGCAACCGAGGCGCAGGTTAGTACGAGCCCTGAACAGGTTGTCATCGGGACGGCCGATCTCTTTCAGCCAGAAGGGCATGACCTGCATCAGGCCCATGGCGCCGGCCCTGGAAATGGCGTAGCGGTTAAAATTGCTTTCCACATCGATCACCGCCAGCACCAGTTCAGGGTGGAGTTGGGCGCGGCGCGATTCAAAGTGGATCTGTTTTAACAACTGGATCCGTTTTTCGGTGTGAGGGACTTTTTTCGCAAGCCGGTTCGACATATCCATCAGCCAGACCTCCGCCTCGAATCGGTCGACAAAGCTGTCGCTTTCGGCCACGGCCTTTTTTAGTAACTCGCGAAGTTCCGGGTCGGCCTTATCCTGGGTAGTCGCAAAGACGGGCAGGCAGGACAATAAGGGTAGCAATAGTGCGATAGTGAGTTGTTTCATACCGAACTGCCTCCCTGTGATCGTTGGGTGGGCACATGGACGGTGCCCACCTGTAGCTTAAAGTTTAATTCTGTCTTGCAGAAATTCAATCAGCCCGGCGACCGGCACATCCTGATTATCGGTGTCACGCCGCCCCTTGTATTCCAGCATACCCTTGTCCAGACCGCGGTCACCGACCACGATGCGGTGCGGGATGCCGATCAGTTCCATGTCGGCGAACATCACCCCGGCGCGTTCATTGCGATCATCGAGCAATACGTCATAACCGGCCTGTTGTAATTGTTGATAGAGTTCTTCGGCCTTGCTTTGAACAACGGCTGATTTATGGAAATTCATCGGCACGATGGCGACGTGGAAGGGGGCGATGGCGTCGGGCCAGATGATGCCCTTGTCGTCATGGTTCTGCTCAATGGTGGAGGCCACCACGCGCGACACACCGATACCGTAACAGCCCATGGTCATGATGCTGGTCTTGCCGTTTTCATCCAGTACACTGGCCTTCATGGCCTCGGAATATTTCTTACCCAACTGGAAGATGTGTCCGACCTCGATGCCGCGCTTGATCACCAATCGGCCCTTGCCGTCGGGGCTGGGGTCGCCTTCGACGACATTACGCAGGTCGGCCACCGGGGGCAGGGCCAGATCGCGTTGCCAGTTGATGCCGAAAAAATGTTTGCCATCGATATTGGCGCCGGCGCTGAAGTCGCTCATCACCGCCACACTGCGATCGACGATACAGGGGATCGGCAGTTTGACCGGCCCGAGGGAACCGGGACCGGCGCCGATGGCCTGACGGATGGACTCGTCGGTGGCGAATTGCAGGGGGCTCGCGACCGCAGGCAATTTGGCCGCCTTGATCTCGTTCAATACATGGTCGCCACGAACTAACAGGGCCACCAGCGGCTGACCACTTTCCTTACTGCCGTGTACGATCAGGGTCTTGACGGTTTTATCGATAGGTTGTTTGAACTGGGTGACCAGGTCATCAATGGTTTTGGCATTCGGTGTATCCGTCAGGGTCATGTCGACCATCGGTGCGGCGGCCTGGTCCGTCGCGGCGACGGCCTCGGCCATTTCCACGTTGGCGGCGTAATCGCTCTGGTCACTGAAGGCGATGGCGTCTTCACCGGAGTCGGCCAGCACATGAAACTCGTGCGAGGCGCTGCCGCCGATGGCGCCGGTGTCCGCCAGTACCGGGCGGAACTCCAGGCCGATACGCGAGAAGATCTGCGTGTAGGCCTGGTGCATGATCTGGTAGGTTTCTTCCAGTGATGCCTGATTGAGATGGAAGGAATAGGCATCCTTCATCAGAAACTCCCGCGCCCGCATGATGCCAAAGCGGGGGCGGCGTTCGTCGCGAAACTTGGTCTGGATCTGATAGAAATTGGCGGGTAGTTGCTTGTAGCTTTTGATTTCGTTACGGATCAGGTCGGTGATCACCTCTTCGTGGGTCGGCCCGAAACAGAAATCCCGCTCATGACGATCCCGAAGGCGCAGCATCTCGGCGCCCATCTTGTCCCAACGGCCGGACTCCTGCCACAGCTCGGCCGGTTGCACTGCGGGCATCAGTACCTCCTGCGCCCCGGCCCGGTCCATTTCATCACGGACGATGCGCTCCACCTTGTGCAGGATGCGCAGGCCCATGGGCAACCAGGTATAGAGTCCGGCGGCCAGCTTGCGGATCAGCCCGGCCCGCAGCATGAGTTGATGGCTGATGACCTCGGCGTCGGCCGGGACTTCTTTGAGGGTGGCGATCAAAAATCGGGAGGCGCGCATTGTCTTCTCTTATGTTTAGCTTGGGTGATTGATTTAATGGGAGGATTCTAACCTGAGCCAGGGCGTGCGGCCAGATTTGAGTGGTGAGGGACGAGGTTCGAGTCACGAGGGGGGCGCCTCGTTCCTCGTTACTCGCCACTCGCTACTTAAAAAGTACCACCCTTCCAGCCCCACATCGATCCCTGTGCATTGGCAAATTCGATATAGATCCGTTCCTTGCCGATGTGGAGGGATTCTTCCAGCAGATGACACAACGCGGCCGACAGCCTGTCGGTCTTGTCTTGCGGCAGGCCGATACTTTTTAATTCAAGGTAGGCGAGTGGACTGTCTTCACCGGCAAACAACATCGGCACATCGGCCTCGAGGGCGACCATGACATAGTTTTCCGGTTTACCCAGCTCGCTGGCGACCAATTTGGAGGCCCTGGTGAGGAGGGCCTTGCCCGCGGGCGGGTCGATCGGCTGGTTGGTCTGGATCTTTAAATAAGGCATGAGTCGTTAACTCGTTCAATCGCAGAAGTCTTTTATCGCCTGTTTGGCCTCTTTCAGGCCGGCGTCTTTTTCCGCATCGGTGATGCGTACGTATTCACCACTCTGATCTTTTTTGCGGCGATAGACCGTATAGAACTCGAGTTGCTTTTTGGCCGTTTCGCAGTTTTTCTTGCGTAATTCCTGCGTCTTTTTCAACTCAGCCTTGAGTTTTGCATCGTCTTTGCGCTGGCTGTTGGCTTTTTCGAGGAAGTGTTGCGAGCCTTCTTTACCTTTGCCGGCAGGCGCGGGGGTGTTGCGCGGCTCGGGCTTGACGCGAATCGCCTCATATTGCCCCTCAGCCGGCGGGTGCTGGGAATAGACCACATTGCCGTCCTTGTCGACCCACTTATAGGTACCGGCAGATACGCCGGTGCTGACCACCAACCCGAGGATAAAAAATGCAATTACCTGTTTCATCATTACGCCTGATTTATCAAACCCCGAACAACTTGCCGGTATTATCCCCAATTGGGGGTTTTTCACAAGCCCGGTCATCACAGTCCGAAAAGGCGAGTGATCTGCGTGGGTAAAAAAAGCCAAATCAGGGGCGGATTTTATGAATTTGCGGTGCATTTTTTCGATGAGACTGATTATAATGGCTTTTTTTCCGAGTCTAGTCTGGTGTCAACACC
>JAHEDB010000309.1 GCA_024641465.1 Chromatiales bacterium
CGGCCAGGGTGCCCGCAATCGCCCCCATAGCCAGCAGTATCAAAACTTCCAATTTGGAATCCTTATTTGACTAGTAAATTAAAACCCAACACAGAGACACAGAGAACATAGAGCTGATCTTTATATCCTTATCACTCCTCTGCGTCCTCAGCGCCTCTGCGTTGGATTCTGTATTTTGATTCTATGTTTTGGTTCTATGTTAGTGAGGCACTTTTATGCCGCATGCTGGTTAGTATTGCGCCGGTCCCATCAGGGCATCAGGCAACCAGGTCGCCAGGCCCGGGAACAGGATCAATAAAACGATACCGAGCAGCATGCATAGCATAAACGGCAGGGCGCCCCACAGGATGGTGGTCAGTTTCACATCCGGCGCGATACCGTTGATCACGTACAGATTGAGACCTACCGGCGGTGTGATCAGGCCGATCTCCATGTTGAGGGTCAGCATCACACCAAACCAGATCGGGTCGAAACCGATGGTTTCTACAATCGGCACCAGGGTCGGCGCGGTCATCAGGATCACCGCCACCGGCGGCAGGAACAGACCGGCGATCAACAAAAAGAAATTGACGGACAGCAACAACGCCCACGGGCTGACCTTGAGCGTGGCAATCCACTCGGCGAGAGACTGCGTGATGTACAGGCTGGACATCATGTAGCTGAACAGGGCGGCGGTGCCGATGATCAGCATGATCATCACCGATTCACGCATCGCGGAGCGGAGGATCTCCCAGTGCTCGCGCAGGTTCCACATTTTGTAGATCACACCCACCAGCACGATGCAGACAAAGGCGCCAACCCCGGCCGCCTCGGAGGGCGTGGTGATACCGCCATACAGGGCATACAGGATCAACACGATGATCGCCAGGAAGGGGAGGATCTTCGGCAGGATCTCGATCTTTTCCTGCCACGAATAACCCCGGTCACCGAGCTTGAAATGAAAGCCCATGCGTTTGGCATAAAACAGTGACCAGGCCATGAACAGGGCGGTGAGCATGATGCCGGGGATGATCCCGGCGATGAACAGGCGGCCGATCGAGGTCTCGGTGGCGATGCCATACACAATCATGGTGATACTGGGCGGGATCAGAATGCCGAGTGTGCCGCCCGCGGCGATCGCGCCGGTGGCGAGGCTGCTCGGATAACCGCGCCGTTTCATTTCCGGGATGCCCATCTTGCCGATCGCCGCGCAGGTCGCCGGCGATGAACCGCTCAGCGCGGCGAAGATCGCGCAGGCGCCAAGGTTAGAGATGATCAGTCCGCCTGGCACCTTATATAACCAGCGTTCGAGTGCTTCATACAGGTCACTGCCAGCGCGTGACGAGGCCACCGCCGAGCCCATCAGGATAAACATCGGGATCGATAGCAGGGCAAATTCATCAAGCCCACCAAACAGGGTCTCGGCAATCACCCGCATGCTGTCGAAACCGTTAAAGATGATCAGAAAGGTGACAGCCACGGCTCCCAGCGCAAAGGCCACCGGCACACCGGCCAGCAGGATCAGGATCAGCACAATGGCGATTAACAAACCCAGGGCTAAAGGTGTCATGACAGTGTCTCCGCAGTGGTGTTTTTATCGATGCCAAACGGCATGTCATCGCCGCGCAGCAGGCTGAGGAGATCGGCAATGTATTGCAGTGACAGAATACCGAAGCCGATGGGCATCGCAAGATAAGGTATCCACAGGCGCACCTCCCAGATGGTATCGGAATGCCAGTTGTTGTCCCACGCCTCATACCAGAACTTGTATCCGTACCAGGCGATCAACAGGCAAAACGCCAGTGATAACACAATGGCGAAGATGGCCAGGACCAATCGCCAGCGGTGGGTTAGATATATTGGCAGCAGGTCGACATTGACATGGCCGCGTGTCAGCAACACATAGGGGCTGCCGATAAATGTCGCGGCTACCAAAAGATAGGTGACAAACTCGGTTTGCCAGATCGACGAGGCCTGCATGACATAGCGCACCCACACCATCTGCACCACCACCAGCACCGAAATCACAATCATCGCGGCGGCGGCAATGCCACACAGGCGCGACAGGCCACAAACAAATTTGATATACATTTTCATAGTCACTTCACCATTAAAAAGGACGGTCGTTATGTCCTATAACGACCGTCCTGGCTGGTTGCTTGGCACAAAACTTTCGATCTATTTCACTGACAGGGCCATGTCGAGCAATTCACGGCCACCCTTCACCTCATCGGCAAAACTCTTGTACGAGGTCTTGTCGGCGATGGCGCGCCATGCCGCGGTCTGTTCGGCCGTCATGGTAACCACCTTGACGCCGGCCTTCTTGTAGGAATCGACCAGCTTGTCGTCGGACTTCTTGGCGCCCTCATAGGCAAACTGCTCGGCCTTTTTCGCCGACTTCATGAGCTGCGCCTGTTGTGCCTTGGTCAGACTGTTGAAGGTCTTTTTCGACATCAGGATCGGTTCATACATCACCCACAGGGCATTGTCGCCCGGTGCGGTCAGGCACTTGACCTGCTCGTAAATACGATAGGAAACCAGACTGGCCGAACTGGTGTTGGCGCCATCCAGTACACCGGTTTGCAGGCCGGAATAGATTTCTGAACTGGGCATGGTGCTGATCGAGGCGCCGGCCCCGGCCAGCATCTGGTTGAAGGGCTTGCCCGCGGCGCGGAAGGTCTGGCCCTTGACGTCTTCGGGATTGAGTACACACCCCTTCTTCGACACAAAGCCACCCGCCAGCCAGGTATCGGCCAATACCACCACACCGGCGTCATTGATGACCTTGCGGATACGGTCCATGAAGGGGGATTTATTCAGGCGCATGGCATGGTCATGGTTCTTGACCAGACCCGGCATCAGGGTCAGGTTGAATTCGGGGTGACGGCCACCGGCATAGGCCAGCGGGAAGGCAGTCATATCCAGCTCACCCTTGGTCATGGCACCCCATTGTTCCTTGGGTTTGTAGAGCGATTTACCGGGGTAGACCTTGATCGTCAGACCGAGCTTGGCGTTGTTCATGTCACGGGCGATCATCTGCACCATTTCGTCACGGATGTCACCCTTGCCACCCGGCCACTGATGGGAGGCCTTCAGTTCACGGTCGGCGCTAGAGGCCACACCCGACACGGCCAACAGGGTCGTTGCCAGCAAGAGTGGCAGTACCTTTGATTTTGTCATGTTCATTAATCGTCTCCTGTTTGATGGTAGCTAATACAGCTAGGCTGTTTTTTTATTTTCGGCTTTGTCCCCAAGCAGGGATTGCCACTGTTGTTGCAGGTGGGCCTGCATGTTTTTATCCGCCAGCTCCGGGTCGTGTTTACGAAACGCGACCATGATCTCGCGATGTTCCGCTATCGATTCCGCCAGACGCCCGGGTATGGTCAGCTGCATGTGCCGGGCCAGTCGCAGGATCTTGCGCAGGTCGCCGATCAGGCGTTGCAGGGTGCTGTTCCCCGACAGGTCCTGCACGGCCTGGTGGAAGACAAAATTCTGTTCGTAGTATTCATCGATATCCCCCGCGGCGGCGTGGACCTCAAGCCGCTCGTGCATGTCTTCCAGTCGCCGCAGGTCATCCGCGCCACAGTTCTTCACCGCCTCCTTCGCGCACAGGCCTTCGAGCACCGCCATCACCGGGAACAATTCATTCAGCTCGGCGATATCCATGCTGCGCACAAAACTGCCCTTGTGCGGGATCAGTTCGATCAGACCCTCACTGCTCAGCACCTTGAGGGCCTCACGCAAGGGGGTACGGCTGATGCCGAAGCGTTCACACATGGCCATCTCGTCGATGGCATCCCCCGGCTGGAGTTCGTGCCGGTAGATTTGCGACCGGAGGCGGTCGGCGACCTGGATATACAGCGCCGGGCTCTTGATCTGCTCGCCCACTTTCCACCTCTCGGAAGATAAGAAAATATTAGATATGTA
>JAHEDB010000310.1 GCA_024641465.1 Chromatiales bacterium
CGGTACGACACCCGGCAATGACTAGTGCAACAGTCTACCGATGGCGATACCGATATAACCACCGCAGGCATAACCCAGACTGCCGCACAGCACGGCGGGGACGATCAGGGCATGCCAGCGCCGGGCGGCGGCCATGGCCGTCGCCGTAGCGGGGCCACCGATGTTGGCATTGGCGGCGATGAGGATCTCCGGCAGACTGAGGCGCGCATAGCGACCGACGATCAGGCTAAACAACAGCTGCACCAGCAGGATGATGGCCGCGAACAACAACAGGATCGGCCCGGCCTTGAGCACCGCGGCGAAATTGGCGCCAGCGCCGAGGGTGGCGAAAAACAGTTGCATGAACAGCGTGCCGATCTCCATCGCGCCATCGAGCTTTTGCATGAAGGAACGAAACACGCTGGCGAGGGCGACGCTCAGCAGGGCGATGATCAAAATCGCACTGCCGCGTAAGGCCAGGCGGCGTTCGATCTCAAAGGCCAGCGCGCAGATCAACAGGCTCATGGCCAGGGCCGTGGTGACCCCCGGCAGGTTGCTGCGCTCACCGGCGTGGCTTTCTTTTTTGAGAATGATCTCCGTCGCCAGCCGATGCCGTTCCGGGCGTTCGCGAAAACGCGCCCGCAGACGATACATCGATGGCAGACTGAACAGGATCAGGAAATAGAATACCGACATCAGCTTGTTGGTTGCGCTGCTGGCAGTGAGCCACGGACTGTCCTCTAAGCCAAGGGCCGTGGCGGTACTGAGGGTGTTGACCGAACCGCCGATGTAGGTCGCGGAAAATAACCCCGCCAGTTGCCAGCCGTGTTCTCCCAGCGGGACGATGAAGTAGGCCAACAAGACGCCGAGTACCGTGCCGACGGCGCCGATGGCAAAGGCCAGCAGGGTCGGGCCGGATTCGGCAAGGATGCGCCGCAGGTCGGCATTCACCAGCAGCAGGGGGATGGCCAGTGGCACCAGATAGGTCCACACCAGTTCATAGCTTGGGGCGTGGCTCGGTATTACATTGAGATTGGATAGCAGGCAGGCGACCAGCATGGTGATGGCGGCGCCGGACAGGCGTGAGCCGAGGGTGGTGCGTTCCGCCCACAGTCCGATGGCCACGGCGCAAAACAACACGGCCCACAGGGCCCAGGTGTGTTGTGCTGTGACATAAGTCGAGATCATGCTATTAATATAGCTGAACACTATCCGGCAATATAGCCGGGTCTTATACCGAGGTGAACATTATGCGCCCAGCACACAGTCAATCATCCAAATACGGCATTGCCTATTTATTACTGGCATTGCTGTTGAGTTGCAGTACCGTTTTGATGGCGGAACAGCAGAGCGTCCGCCCCGGCATCAACGACCACTACCAGAACCCGGACTTCAAGCTCTGGCAGCGGCGCTTTGAATCGCCGGGTCGTGAGGTATTTGATATGGCCGATGAGATCGTTGCGGCCCTGCACCTCAAACCGGGCATGCAGGTGGCGGACATCGGTGCGGGGACCGGTTTGTTTACCCGGCGCTTTGCCGACAAGGTGGGTGCTACCGGCAAGGTCTATGCCATCGACATCTCAAAAGACTTTATCGCCAACATCGTGCAGCAGGCAAAACAGTCCGGCGTGAAAAACATCGAGGGCATCGTCAATACCGATAAGAGTATCCAACTGGCCGCCAATACAATTGAGCTGGCCTATATCTGTGACACCTATCATCACTTCGAATATCCAACGGCGATGCTGGCCTCCATCCGTCAGGCATTAAAGAACAACGGCCGGCTGGTGGTGATCGATTTTCGCAAGGACCCGAAGCTCAGCAACGACTGGGTGATGGGGCATGTGCGCGCCGAGCAATCGGTGGTGCGACGCGAGATCGAACAGGCCGGGTTTCGGTATCTGAAGGATGAGACGATGCTGCACGGAAACTACTTTATGGTGTTTGAAAAATAATAAAATGTAAGACGCTGCCTGAACCAGTGCAACGCATGCAATAGTTGAGCAAGGCAGATTTCATCCCTAATTTGTAGCAGGGTTGAACACGGATACACACCCCTACTTTAAGCATTACTAATTAATTGGCCCGATGCCAATTTTCAAAGTGAGTTCATAAAATCTGTTCATTTCGCCCCATCATGGTGCGGAATTTGCATTTTGTTTTGCGTATTAAAGTTTTTTTGCGATAGGTCGCAATCATTTTTATATGGAAACAAAATGGAGCCGGGCATGAAGCATTCTTATCCGCAACCCGAGGATGTTGGAATAAAGATCCCTATGCACCTGATCAAGGATCGATTTCGAGAGGGGTTTAGTCATGCCTTGTATGGAAAGCAGATTACGCAACGCGAGCATCTAAGATTGTCCTTCAGGGAAGGTTATCGTGCAGGGAAGCTCTTTTTAAGAGAAGTGCGCAAACAGAATAATATCATTGAGTTTCCCTTCAAGGCCAAGGTGGCGATGCGGGTAAGCAATTTCGAAGTCAGTTGATCCAAAATATATTCACCACCAAGGCACCAAGACGCCAAGTATTCCCGTTTATTTGCCCCCATGCTTTGCAGTTAACAATATTTTCCATGCAGAGCATGGGGACAAGTGGTGAATAAAAAACTTGGTGTCTTGGTGCCTTGGTGGTAATAATAATTTCCTGATCAATGAGGACACGACTTTGCAAACTAAACCCCTGACCCTCCCCGAACCCGACCAGGCCCTGCCGGGCCGTCCCCAGGCCATGCGGCTGGAGCCAACGCATTTTGTGACCGGGCACAGTATGTTGCCGCCGTATCCCGCCGGGCTGGAGCGGGCGATGTTTGGGCTCGGTTGTTTCTGGGGTGCAGAGCGCAAGTTCTGGCTGATCGACGGGGTCTATGTCACCGCCGCGGGCTATGCCGCCGGGCTCACCCCCAACCCGACCTACGAAGAGGTGTGTAGCGGCATGACCGGCCACAACGAGGTGGTGCTGGTGGTGTATGACCCGAGCCGCGTGAGTTATGGGCAGTTACTTCAGGTCTTCTGGGAGTCCCATGACCCGACCCAGGGCATGCGCCAGGGCAATGACCGCGGCACCCAGTATCGTTCCGGCATCTATATCTATAGCCCGGCGCAACAGGCCGCCGCCGAGGCGGGCCGCCAGACCTACCAGGCGGCGCTCAGACAGGCCGGGCGTCAGGCCATCACTACCGAGATCATTTCGGCCCCGGAATTCTACTTCGCCGAGGGCTATCATCAGCAGTATCTGGCGAAAAATCCCCGTGGTTATTGCGGTCTGGGTGGGACCGGGGTGGCCTACCCGGTATAACGGGCCGGGGCGATTCCCGCCCAATGACTTGCCCTATATCAGAAAACCTGAATATAGTTGTGAATTGTTTTTGACCCCTATTTGGTGATCGGCCATCATACCAGCCAGCACCAAAACCGGGCGTAGCGGACCAATAGCAGTGTAGTCGTGTGATGAAAATACAAGTCAGCGAATTGATCGTGAAATACATGGAGCGGCTGGGGATCGAATACATCTTCGGTATGCCCGGCGCCCATATCCTGCCGGTGTATGACAGCCTGTATGACTCCAGCATCAAGAGCATCCTCGCCAAGCACGAGCAGGGCGCGTCCTTTATGGCCGGGGGTTGCGCCCGCGCCTCGGGTAAGATTGGCGCCTGTATCACCACCGCCGGTCCCGGCGCCACCAACCTGGTCACCGGCGTGGCGAATGCCTTTGTCGACAAGCAGGCCCTGTTGATCATCACCGGCGAGACCTCGACCCACATCTTCGGCAAGGGCGGTCTGCAGGAGAGTTCCGGCGAGGGCGGCGCCATCGATCAGTCGACCCTGTTCCGGGGCATCACCCGTTATCACAAGGTCGTCGAGCGCACCGATTACCTGGCCAATGTGCTCAACAAGGCCTCCAATATATTACTCTCGCCCAACCCC
>JAHEDB010000311.1 GCA_024641465.1 Chromatiales bacterium
TGACCGCGGAGCAGGTGAGCGAGATGCGTAATAATTATCGGCCGGGTGATATCATTGCCGCCGATGCGGATCTGAAGGCCGTTATACAGTTGCTGGAAAGCGGCTATTTCAATCAGTTTGAAAATGGCCTGTTCGACCCGATCATCAACTCCATATGCAGTGAGCATGACCCCTGGTTGACCGCCGCTGACTTCCGCGGCTTTATCGATGCCCAGCAACGCGTCGCCGAGGCCTATCTCGATACCGATCGTTGGACCCGCATGAGCATCATCAATGCCGCCACCAGTGGCAAGTTCTCCACGGATCGCACCATGCAAAATTACAATGATGAAATCTGGAAGCTGACACCGGTAGCACCGGAACCACTGAAATAAATCATGGCCGGGTTGGACCCTTCATCGGGTCTGACCCCGGTTAGCCATAAATCCCGCATGACATCAGAAAAACGACTTTTCGTTATACTTTCGTGATGACTTATGCGCCTGCCTTGTTCATTATGCTTGTCGGAAATACCGGGAGTCTGTTCCCGAAGTCCTGTCAAAAACTTCTGTATGAGTTTACCTCGAGGCGTGTTATGAATATCAAACAAAGTATGCTTTTAATGCTGGGTTTATGGATTTTTTCTGCCAACGCCCTGGCCGATAAGGCGGTGTTTGCCGGTGGTTGTTTCTGGTGCATGGAATCGGATTTTGAAAAACTGCCGGGTGTGACCGATGTGGTATCAGGCTTTACCGGCGGGACACTCAAGGATCCTACTTATAATGGTGACCATACCGGCCATTATGAGGCGGTGGAAGTTACCTATGATCCGAACAAGGTCAGTTATCAGGCCCTGTTGGATTATTACTGGGTGCATATCGATCCCTTCGATACCAGGGGACAGTTTTGCGATAAGGGCCATAGTTACCTGAGTGCGATCTTCGTGGCCAACGATACCGAAAGGAAACAGGCCGAGCAGTCGCGGCAGAAGGTGGTGGCACAGTTTCCCAGCAACAAGGTAATCACACCAATTTTAAATGCCTCGACCTTCTATCCCATCAAGGGCAATGAAAGTTATCACCAGGATTATTACAAGAACAATCCGATCCGCTACAAATTCTATCGTCTGAATTGCGGCCGGGATGCGCGGTTGAAAACGATCTGGGGCGATAAGGCCGGCCATTGAGCGCGTGATAGCCGGTAAATCTCACGGTTTGACCGTGGTCAGACCAAACAGCTTCCAGCTTTGCATGCCACCTCGGTACCACTTGATCTTATGCGCCGGATAACCAATCGATAACAGGGCGCGGATATTGGTGGGGGATTGTCCACACCAGGGTCCGTTGCAATAAAACACCAGGGTCCTGGCGCTTTCAAAGTTCCACAGCTTGCCCGTCGTGACAACATTAAACTGAAATTGCAGAATGTCGGCGATGGCCTCATCGCTGGCGGTTTTGTTGTACAGCTTTGTCCAGGGGATGTGTGTCGCACCGGGTATCATCCCTTTGCCGAGCCACTCGGGTTCACGCGAATCGATCACCAGGACCGGTTCGCCATGGCCGATGGCTTGCAGGTAACGTAACAACTCCAGTTCGCCAATAGTTTCGACGCCGGGTGCCAGCTGGATGGGTTGTATGCAATAGGGTGGGCAGGGACGCGAGGTCTGGGCATAGTCCGGTTCCACCATACTGCCGGGTTCCTGTTCACGTTGAATGCGAACCGTCTTACCTTTATGCAGTACGTTCACATAGGGCAGCTCGGCGGTGATATTCACCGGACCCGTTTTATCTGCCAGGGTCGGCGGGCAGGGCAGCAGAAGAATAAGCAAGGTCGTACCGATGGGGGTAAAATGCCTTGTGCGAGAATACGATGGCATGCGGATAACCCTGCGCTGGACTGGTTGGGAAAAGAGGCGAACGTGGAAAAAGTCTCTTCCTTTAATTTAAGCAGTTAAAAGCCGCTTTGCCAAGCCGACAGATCAAATACGCTGGTGTGGATTTTAACTTGCCAATCAAATCGCACAAATGTATACAATTAGCCTGTCTCAACCTTCAAACACCTTAAACCATGGCCAAATTGATCGGTATCGCGATTAAACACAGCAAGCGTGCCCCCATGCAAACGCTGGATACGGCGTTTGTTAGTCTGGATAAGGGGGTGGCTAACGATTTTCGCGGCAAGCCCTCCAAACGGCAGGTTACTGTCATGTCATATAAGACCTGGCAGGAGGTCAATGCGCTCTTGGGATCGGATCTATCGTGGACGACACGGCGCGCCAATCTGCTGGTCGATGAGCTGGCGCTGGAAAATACCGCCGGGCAAACTATCACCATCGGTACTGTCGAATTGTTGATCACCCAGGAAACCGATCCGTGTGAACGCATGCAGGCGGCAGCGGAGGGGCTATTCGATGCCCTCAGGCCAAACTGGCGTGGCGGGGTGTGTTGTCGCGTGATACGTGAAGGGCAAATCAAGTTGGGCGATGAATTAATCTTGACGGATAAAAAACCGGCATGACGTTAGATATAGAAGAGGACAAGGTGATCCGGGCCACCAGAAACTGGCTGGAGCAATTTGTCATCAGACACAATCTCTGCCCCTTCGCGGCCAGGCCCTTTAAACAAAAAAAGATTCGTTATGCGAGTTACCCGGTCGACAATGAAGAAGAGCTGGCCGCAAGGCTAATCGATGAATTACTGTTGCTAAAAGAGACCGACGCGAAGGAGATCGAGACCAGTATCGTCATCGCCCCGTGCATGCTGGCAAATTTTCTCGATTACAATCAGTTTCTCGATGTGGTCGATTCGATCATCGAAGAACTGGATGTCGAGGGGGTTATTCAGGTGGCCAGTTTTCATCCGGACTATCAGTTTGCCGATCTGGCTGGCGATGATGTCAGGAACTATACCAATCGTTCGCCTTACCCGATGTTCCATCTGATCCGTGAAGACAGCATTGAACAGGCGCGGCAGGCGATGGACACCGAGGCGATCCCGGAACGCAATATGGAACTCTTGTCGGAGTTGGGGATTGAAAAGGTCCGCAAGGACTGGACGTGACGGGTTAAATCCGGGATTTGAGCCGGACGGTGTTATTGGTATCGCGGCTCCGGCGAATCAATTCATCATTCGCATGCTGGGGTTCTGCCTTACACAGGCGATCATACAGCACCACATTGACAGTGGCCGCCAGATTCAGGGAACCGACCGTGGGGATGTAGACCACGGCATCGGCACGATCGATGAGGGCCTGATCGATGGTGCCGTCTTCGGGGCCGAATATATAGAAGGCGTGTTGTGGGTGTTGGTAGTCGGGGAGGGGGATGGCGCCTTCGACCAGTTCAACGCAGACGAGCTTAGCCTTGTCCGGAATGCAATCCTGTAATCGCTCGACCCCGATCAGGGGAATGGATTGTTGCGCATCCTTGGTGTCGGTGTTGAATTTGGCGGCACGGTCGTAGCGGGTGCCGGTATAAAACACCCCCCAGGCCCGAAAACAGCCCGCCGCCCGCAGCACTGCCCCGACATTGGTCGGGCTCTTCGGATTGAGCAGGCCAATACTGACACCTGAATCTTGAACCTTGGTCATCGAAATCTCCTTTGGATGGGCGATTATCCCCGATCCGGCGGTGCGGAAATAGCGCTCAAGCTGCCGCCTGTCCCACCAAGCCTGTATACTCACCGATACCTTATATAGCAGAGACCGCAGCATGATTACCCTCGGTAAGACATATACCTTAAATGTGGCAAAAGCCGTTGAGTTCGGTTTTTACCTGGATGCCGGTGACCTGGGCGAGGTGTTGCTGCCATGGCGTTATGCCCCGGCCGACCTGGCCGTGGGGGATGCGCTGGAGGTCTTTTTGTATCAGGACTCCGAGGGACGGCCGGTGGCCACCACACAGAAACCCAAGGCCGAGGTCG
>JAHEDB010000312.1 GCA_024641465.1 Chromatiales bacterium
TGTAGAGGAAGGTATCGCTCGTTTTGTGGAATGGTATCGCAGCTACTACAAGGTCTAACTGAAGACTACCGTCTTATTACCGTGGATCAGTACGCGGTCTTCGGCTACATAGCGTAAAGCTCGAGCCAAAACAATTTTTTCAACATCTTTACCAAGACGCACCATGTCATCCACCAGGGTGTCATGGTTTACCCGGATCACATCCTGCTCAATGATGGGGCCGGTATCCAGCTCTTGCGTCACATAATGACTGGTGGCGCCAATCAATTTCACACCACGTTCATAGGCCTGGTGATAGGGTTTGGCGCCGGCGAAGGAAGGCAGGAAACTGTGGTGGATATTAATGATCCTGCCCTGATACCGCAGACAGAGATTCTCCGGCAGGATTTGCATATAACGGGCAAGGACGACTGTTTCGGCCTGATAGCGCTCAAACAGCTCCTCGATCTCTCTGAAGGCCTGTCCCCGATTATCCTTTCCAACCGGGATATAATGGTAAGGCAAACCATGAAATTCCACATAATCCCGCATCACCTCGTGATTGGAGATAACGGCGGCTATATCAAAACGGATATCCTGGGTACGCCAGCGATAGAGCAGTTCCGCGAGGCAATGCTCTTCTTTACTAACCAGCACCACTACCCGTTTTGGGGTAGCGGAATCGGAAATGCTCCATTGCAGGTTTAATTCTTCCGCACAGGGGACAAACCGACGGCGGAACTCATCAATACCAAACGGCAGCGACTCGGCCGCGATGACATGGCGCATAAAGAACCAGCGACTCAGTGGATCGGTATGATAGCTGGCCTCGGTGATCCAGCCATTATGCTGCGCAATAAAATCACTGACATGGGCCACGATACCTACGCGGTCGCTACAACTGGCTAACAGGGTAAAGGTATGGGCCATGATTAGGGAGTATATTTGAGAAATTGGTCGGGACGGCAGGATTTGAACCTGCGACCCCTTGCACCCCATGCAAGTGCGCTACCAGACTGCGCTACGCCCCGAAACTCGGTGAACGACCAAGGCCGCGTATGATACTTGAGTAGCGTCCTGATGGGAACGTTAAAACTTGAGAATTTGGACGATTTCTTCCAGTTCCAGGCGCAGGGCCTGCAGGGTCTCTTTGGTAACATGGCCACCCTCTTTCACCGTATCAGACAATTGCAGCCTCGCCCCGCCGATCGTATAACCTTGTTCGTAGAGCAGGCTGCGTATCTGGCGAATCATCAACACATCCTGGCGCTGGTAATAGCGGCGGTTACCGCGCCGTTTAACGGGTTTGAGCTGGGGAAATTCCTGCTCCCAATAGCGCAGGACATGGGGTTTGACATCACACAGGTCGCTGACTTCACCAATGGTAAAATAGCGTTTTCCCGGGATGGGGGGTAATTCGTTATTCTGGCTGGGTTCCAGCATAGGCCTCTACTCTTGCCTTGAGTTTTTGTCCTGGTCGGAAGGTCACTACGCGTCTGGCGGTAATTGGAATTTCTTCGCCGGTTTTGGGGTTACGGCCCGGGCGCTGCTTTTTATCACGCAGGTCGAAGTTGCCAAAACCCGACAGCTTGACCTGCTTGCCGTTTTCCAATGCCCCACGAACTTCTTCAAAGAACATCTCGACAATTTCTTTGGCCTCGCGTTTGTTCAAACCCAATTCCTCGAACAGACGTTCCGCCATTTCAGCCTTTGTTAGCGCCATAAGCCCCTTTCTCTTTGGTTAGTCACGTAAGGTTGCACCAAGTTCGGTCCGCAAAGCCCCTACTATTTTCATTATTGCATCATCGACTTCAGTGTCTGTAAGAGTGCGCGAAAGATCCTGTAAGGTCAAGCCCATCGCCAGACTTTTTCGTCCAGAATCAATACCTTCGCCCGTATATACGTCAAATAACTCGATGTTTCTGAGGCTGCCAGGAGCGGCCTGAACGATAACCTCGTTGAGGCGCTGCGCGGATATCCCCTCATCCAGCACTATCGCAAGGTCCCGCCGGATGGCTGGGAATTTCGACAGGGGCTCAAACACAGGAACCTGACTCCCCTGGATACCCGCCAAGCTCAGCTCAAACATCACGATATCCTGGCTCAAGCCCAGTTTTTTGGCTAATTGTGGATGTAAAGCACCCAGCCATCCGATCGGCTGTCCGTTGCGGCTGATTCTGGCAGATTGGCCTGGATGTAAGGCTGGATGCGAGGCGACATCAAATCGAATCTCTCCGGCCCTGGCAGATAAACCAGTCAATGCCTCCACGTCCCGCTTGATATCAAAGAAATCGACCCGTTTCGCGGGCGCCCCCCACTGCTCCGGCAGGCTATCGCCACTGCGCATACCTGCCACCATCATTTCCTGTTTTAATTCAGCGCCTTGTTGGACATACCTTAGACCGCACTCGAATAAGCTTATACGATTTTGCTGGCGATTCAAGTTGTGTTGCATGGCCTGGATCAGGCCCGGCCATAATGTGCTGCGCATGGTCGCCATATCGGCAGAAATGGGATTGCTCAGGCTCACTACCTGGTCTGTCGGCGCCAGCAAGGCCTGAATCTCAGGTGAGACAAAACTGTAGGTAATGGCCTCCTGATAGCCCAGATCAACCAGAAAGTGCCGGATACGGCGCATGCCGAGCCGGGTCTCTGAGCACGGCTTCATGGCCAGCGCCCCTTGCGGGCGGGTATTTGGGAGCTGGTCATAACCGACGATTCTCCCCACTTCCTCAATCAGGTCTTCCTCCAGCTCGATGTCAAAACGAAATGCCGGCGGTGTGACCTTCCAGCCATCGGCCTGCTGATGCACCTCCATACCCAGGTGACGCAGAATATCCAGCACCTGCTGCGAGGGAATAGACATCCCCAGGACTTTTTCAATTCGCTTATTGCGCAATACGACAGGCTGTCTCACGGGCAAATGCGCATTGGACTGAGCTTTGCAAAGTGGGCCGGCCTTGCCGCCAACAATCTCTAACAGGAGCTCAGTCGCCCGATCGATCGCGGTTGTCTGAAGTTCTGGTGACACCCCCCGTTCAAACCGATGAGAGGAGTCGGTATGCAGACCATAGCGACGGGCCTTGCCGGCAATGGCCAGGGGATCAAAATAGGCACACTCGATGAAAATATCCCGGGTTTCTTTTTGAACCGCCGTCGCCTGTCCGCCCATCACCCCGGCCAGGGCCACAGCCTTGCCTTGGTCGGCGATCACCAGGGTTTCAGAATCCAGGGTGATCTCCTGGTCATTGAGCAACATGAGTCTTTCAGCCGGTTTGGCATAACGAACAACAATCCCCTTCTCCAGTTTGGCCAGGTCAAAGGCATGCATCGGCTGGCCAAGCTCGAGTAATACATAATTGGTAACATCGACTACCGGACTGAGACTGCGTATCCCGCTACGCCGCAAACGCTCCTGCAACCACAGGGGTGTTGCAACGGTGTTGTCGATACCCCGAATAATCCGCCCCAGATAGATCGGGCAGGACTCAGGCGCAGTCAACTGCACATCAAACTTGTCCAGCAATTGCACCGACACGGCCTTCATGGCGGGAACAGAAACCTCGCAGTGGTTCAGTACACCCACCTCCCGTGCGACCCCGGCGAGACTCAGGCAGTCTCCACGATTAGGGGTCAGCCCCAGCTCGATGGTGACATCATCCAGCTGTAGATACTGGCGCACGTCCTCGCCAACCGGGGCGTCTGCCGGAAAAACCATCAGCCCCTCGGCCTGTTCGGCCAAACCCAGTTCCCTGGCGGAGCAAAGCATACCGAAAGATTCCACACCTCGCAGTTTACCCTTCTTGATTTTCAGATCGCCTGGCAGTTTGGCGCCGATCAGCGCCGTCGGGACCTTGAGACCCACGGCCACATTGGCCGCGCCACAGACAATATTTAATAAATCGGTC
>JAHEDB010000313.1:0-249 GCA_024641465.1 Chromatiales bacterium
CCGCCACGCCGCGCAATCACCGCCACATGGTCGGCCGAGCCGATCTTGGTATAGGCCTTGTTGAGTGGAATGATTTCACCCTGCTTGGGACCGTTGGCGATGGTGATGGATGCCGAATTGGCGGGCACCACATCACTGGTGGTTTTGGCGCCGGCCTTGGCGGGTGGGATGATCACGGTCCGTTCAAAATCATGCGACTTGTCATCGGCAAATTTGAATTCGTGTCGACCGATATGGATGATATCGCCG
>JAHEDB010000313.1:259-3868 GCA_024641465.1 Chromatiales bacterium
TACCAGCAGTTTTGCCATCTTGTTACCTGAACTGAAATAAAAGGATTACGCCAGAGAAAATTCCAGTCGTGTACCACCGACCTCGATCACGTCACCCGACTTGAGGGGCAGACTCTCCGCCTTGAGCGGATTGTTGTTCAAGCGTGCCGGGCTGTTCCTGTCCCCCACGCCGGTCATCGGCATCAGGAAGAAACTGCCGCCACGCCGCGCAATCACCGCCACATGGTCGGCCGAGCCGATCTTGGTATAGGCCTTGTTGAGTGGAATGATTTCACCCTGCTTGGGACCGTTGGCGATGGTGATCGATGCCGAATTGGCGGGCACCACATCACTGGTGGTTTTGGCGCCGGCCTTGGCGGGTGGGATGATCACGGTGCGTTCAAAATCATGCGACTTGTCATCGGCAAATTTGAATTCATGGCGGCCAATATGGATGATATCACCGTGACTGAGTTGCCGGCGGCTGACCTTCTTGCCGTTGAGGATCACCCCATTGGTGCTGTTGCGGTCCTCGACATAGACATGCTGCAGGACCAGAAATACCGCGTGCTCACCGCTGACGGTCGGGTCATCGATCTGGATATCGTTATGGGCTTTGCGGCCGACAGAAATACGTTCCTTGTCCAAAGGGTATTCTCTGACCACTGCGCCATTATGGGTGAGTATCAGCTTTGGCATGTTAATCGGTTTCTCCCATATCTATCTCAAGCGTAGCCGACTCATCATCATCTCTGCCATCCGAGTAGGCCTTATAGACGGCCGCCAGGACGACGGAAATATTGTCGTTACCGCCCTTTTGATTGGCCAGATCAACCAGGGTCCTGGAAACCATATCCAGGTCATCCCGATTATGCATTATCACATCACCGATTTCCTGATCAGAAACCAGGTCGGTCAGGCCATCAGAGCATAGCAAATAAATATCGCCGATTTCTGTGTCTTCCATAGCGATATCCACATCCACTTCCTCGCTGATCCCCAGGGCGCGGGTGATCAAGTTACGGCTGGTGGATTCCCTGGCCTCTTCATGACTCAAATAGCCATTGTCGATCATCTCCTGTACCAGGGAATGATCAGAAGTCAGTCGTTGTAACTTTGAATTACGCAGGCGATAGATTCGCGAATCGCCCACATGGGCGTAGATAACACTGTGATTGAGAAACAACACCAGCACCAGGGTGGTGCCCATGCCGGCATATTCCGGGTTCTCGAGTGACTGTTCATTGATCTCGCGATTGGCAAAGCCGACGGCATCGACCACCGCTTCCTGATAGTCCACCACGCCCGAGGCGACGATCTCCGGCGTCACCACATCGGCCAGCGAGGTCTTGATGGAATCCACCGCCAGGATGCTGGCGACCTCACCGGCGTTGTGACCACCCATCCCGTCCGCCAATAAGGCCAGGCCCAGGCGGGTATCCCAGGAAATGGCATCCTCATTATGTTCGCGACTCTGCCCGACATCGGTGATGCCATGGATGACGATTTTCAGACCTTGATCATTCACGCCGGTAAACCCTTCTGCATTATTGTTACAGGCGTTCCAGGCAACGTTCTATTGCCTGCGCCATCTTCTCCCCGGATTGAAAACGCCTTTCGATATCCTTTTGCAAAGCCTTGTTTATCAGTTTACTGACGCAGGCCGGTAAATCCGGCCGAAACATCCGCACGTCGGGATGTTTTTCGTTGGCGATTTTATACATTAAACTCGCCAGTGATTCACCTATAAACGGCAACTCGCCGGTTAACATCTGGTAAAAGGTCACACCCAGTGAAAAAAGATCCGAGCGGCCATCCACCTTTTTGCCCGCCAGTTGCTCCGGTGACATATAGGAGGGGCTGCCGAGGATCGTGCCGGTCTTGGTCTTGCTGGCATCGGTCACGCAGGCCACGCCAAAGTCCGTCACCTTGAGCACACCCTCCTGCGGATCATAGATAATGTTGGCCGGTTTGATATCCCGATGCACCACGTTCTGCTTGTGCGCATATTCGAGGGCATCGGCGACCTGCATCATGAGTTTAAACACCGTGGCCGCCGGTAACAGTGATTCCGTCTTGCAATTGGCCAGCAGGTTGGCCCCCTTCAGGTAGTCCATCGCGATATAGGACAGGTCCTGATCCTCACCGACATCATAGATGGTGACGATATGGGGGTGATTTAACCGGCCAGCGGTTTCCGCCTCACGGAAAAAGCGTTTTTTGACGTCTTCCAGCTGCTCCCCCTCAAACTCCTGCGCCAGCACCATAGTCTTGATCGCCACGGTACGGCCGATCTTGGGGTCATGTCCCAGATAGACCATGCCCATCGCGCCGCGCCCCAGTTCCTTGTCGATGTGATAACGACCCAGCATGGGTTTTTGTATGCCGGGATTGGTGAGAATCAGGGTGCCATTGGATGAATTACCGCTATTGCCACCCAACACCAGCACATCGGTCACCTGCTGGTTGCGTCGAATACGATCCGCAACATCGGAATACTGACTATCGTGTAGGGCAATGTGTTTGAAGGCGGCCACCGCCTTGTTGAATTGCCGTTTGCGCTCGTAGTCCAGCCCCAGATTATAGAGCAGGTCGAAAACAGATTTGCCAGGCACGCAGCGCCGGTATTTTTCAAAGGCCTGATCCAGTTGCCCCTGTGACTGAAAGGACTGCCCCAGTAGACGATTGGCTTCCGACAGTTCGAGCTGGATACCGCCGATCCTGGCCTCGAGCAGGTGCTTGGCCGCCAGCACGGCATGGCCGATGATCAGGGCCAGCATCGGCACCATGAGGGGAATCCAGGTTGCCTTGGTCAGCATTAAAACAAAATGCACATTGAGCAGGATCACCAGCAGCAAAATACTCAGCGCCAGGCCGGTGCTGATACGAAAACGGGGCAGGATAAATACCAGATACAGGCCGATGATAGCGATGATCAACATCTCCAGCATGTCACCCCATTCCGGCACCTGATACAGATCGCCATTCAATAAACTGGACACATGGTGTGCCGCCACGATCACCGGTGGCATGGTCTCACCTAAGGGAGTATCAAACAGATTGGCCTGTTGTCTGGCCGTCAAACCGATCAACACCGCCTTGTTTTTGAAGGACCCAACCGGCACCCTGTTGTTCAGCACATCGAGGATGGAGTAGACCTTAAAGGGTGGCGTATCCGCCTGCCCGGAATAAAAACTGGAATAAAGCTGTAGGTGTCGGTCGGTGTGGATCTGAAAACCGGTGACATGGATGTCTTTACCGAGGTCGACCTTGATATTGCGTGACAGCAGGCCCTTGCTGCGCACCGCCATCATCAGGGCAAAAGACGGCACATAAACATCCCCCACCTTCAGTACCAGCGGTTCGATTCGGCCACTGGTGCCGCGTGGCGCATCGAGCCGAATATGCCCCAGCGCCCCGGCGAAGCGGCTCAACTCCTGGATCGGCGGAAAGGCCAGACCGGCGACCGGCACGGGGTCGGGTTCAATCCAGCCCGCCAGCTTGCCACGTCCGTCGCTGACCTTCGGAATACCGTAGCGCTTAACATCCTCACTCAATTGCAAGGCCGTCGGCTTATCGGTATCGCCCTGTAACTGATAGGGCACCGCCATCACAATGCGGCCGGCCTTT
>JAHEDB010000314.1 GCA_024641465.1 Chromatiales bacterium
CACGGGTATCGAAGAGGAACAACTCAGCCGGATCTTCAACCCCTTCTACAGCACCAAGGGGCAGGGCGAGGGTAGCGGCCTGGGCCTGTCGGTCAGCTACGGCCTGATTCGCCGCTACGGTGGCAACATTACCGTCAAATCCACACCGGGACAGGGCTCGGAGTTCACCGTCTGGCTTTTATACAAACCGGAGTTGATCGAGGACGAGAAGACCATTGCTGAACAACTGCATGCGATGGAGAGCGATGTGGAGGCATGATGGGTCTATTATACATTTTTAGTTTGAATCGCTGACGCGATGCTGAAATTTTATGTCGGGGGTTGCCCGACAGCAAGTTACTTTCATTTGCCTGTCCACATGAAAGTAACCAAAGCACGTAGCCCGTATGGAATGAAATGGAATACGGGGATTTATTCCCCCGTATTACGCTATCGCTCCATACGGGCTACAGCCTATTGCCAACAGGGTCGCCGGGTGGATTAGCACCCTTGCGGGCATAAACTCCGCGTAATCCGCCGCATGTAAACAGAGGAGAGCGCGAGGGGATATTGATTTCTCTGTCGGTGAATAGAGGGGGACATACGGCGAATACCGTGGAGTTTATGTCCGCAAGGTTGCTAATTTGCCCTACGGTCCCAGGGTTCTCAGTTATCTTTGTAAGACAGTGGGAGGCAATAACCGGGCGGAGGGCCGATCAATCCGGCACCAACCGTAACTAGAAGCCACCGGCTTTCAGCCGGTGGAGTATTCATATCGTTAAAGAGAGTCTCTTAAGAGACCTTCTGGTTCCGTCTTACAGCGAACAGTGCCAGCAACGAACTCAACATTAGAAAAAGCGTACCTGACTCTGGTACTGCGGCTGGATCATGATCCAGTATGTCAAAATTGCTGAGTAAAAAGCTTCCCCCTGACAGACCATCACCAGTAAATGACAACGTTAATATATTTCCGCTACTTTTAATACCAAACAAGCTACTAGATTCAATCCATTTTTCATGTCCTTTAGCTGAAACCGTACCGTCGGTACCCACTATTTCAATTTCTGATTGCCAGACAAGTTGATCATTGATGAAAACACTGAGATTATCACCAGCACTTAGTGCGCTGCTATCATACTGAAAAATCAGATATCGATAAGGGTCAACGTAATCAAAAGAGAATGAGGTAGTCTCTCCTTCGCCAAGTGTTAAATTGTTAGGCGCAATAATATTATTAGGCGCGATAATATTATTAGGAGCAATAATGTTATACGGAGATGTAAGGTTTTCAGGGATAATGATAGCTGCATTTGAATACGTACTAATCAATACCAGCAAAAAAATATTAACGACACGGCAAGTTATTTTTATCATGGCAGTACTCCATCTGATGATTTATAAAATAAATTACCCCGCAGCAAGCTGACGGGGCATTCAGGGGACTTCTTTCGCTACGCATTGCTCAAGGATTGAACGCAGTAAGTAGCGGAGAACCGATCCACCGAGATTCAAATAGCAAAGTTCGTGCCATTTCGAAATTTATAATATATTTCAATCTGTTAATTTATGAGTATGAGCTACTGGTAAATAATAATGTTAACTTTACCGACAGTTAGATAATTAAAAAAAAGCACATTGAAACTGTGGATTACTTGGTGCCGTGTATTTAATTCCATCTACGACATGATCATCCTCATGCCTGTTTACGCAGCACGTAGCCTGTATGGAATGAAATGGAATACGGGGATTTATTCTCCCGTATTACGCTATCGCTCCATACGGGCTACAGCCTGATGCGTTAATGCGGGGTCAAATCACAATTGTTTCTAATGTTCGATATTTCTAATATCGAACTTGTAGAACGTTGTTTAAACATGAAAGCTAATTCGCTCGCCCCCCCCCTTTGATGGCGCGTTTTCAGGTTTTGTATTCATCATATATTAGTGCGCCGCAGGACGCGGTGCTGCTCATCAGCGGTACAGGGACGTGCCGTTGATGTGCATCACTCTGAATGCAAAATATGAAAACATGTTTGCGCCATCATTGGGGTGGTTGCACTGCTCCTGGCAATCCATGGCCTCGCAGTATTAGTACTTCCTGTACGTCATCTTTTGGTTCGGTTTTATTTGTCCATACAAAGAAAATGAACTCGCCCGTCCGTGCGAGAACGGACTTAACATTCAGCATCGCGCCAGCGAATTAAAAAAAATAAATTGCAGTTATCACGAAGTGATTCAACTACTCATCCCCCCACAACAGTTCACCGCTGTTACTCAGATCATATCCCGTCAGTCCTTCGGCCAGTTGCTGGCAGTGGGCGGAGCGGAGTCGGCTGAGCAGGTCCTGGAACAGGCGTCGGAACCAGATGCTACGTGGCAGGGCTATGTCGAATGACTCCCAGCCGAACGGGATGAAGCCGAGGCCAAACTCGGTGGCGATGGCGCGCGCGCCCGGCGCGACGTCGGCCTGGTCCATGACGATGGACGCGGCGGCCTCCCGTTCCGACAGGGCGGTGACTTCGCTCTTCAGGCTGCTGCTGTTCAGGCCGTGCTGGCCGAGGATCTCCACCAGGAAACGCTGCGCACCGGCGCCGGCCTGTCGCAGCGCCCAGCGAAACTGCGGATCAAACAGATCTTCCGGCCGGTGGGTGATGCTCGCCAGGCGCGGATTCAGCATCAGGCCTTGTTCGCGGCGAAAGGCACGGATCAATACCCAGTTATGACTCTGCGCATACTGGCTCAGTAGTGCTGGGTGACGGGTGTGGCTCTCGGCCTGCGGTCCCCAGTGCAGACAACAGGCATCGATGCGATGGGCGTGTAACAGATCCAGGCCGAGGCGGGTGCCGGTGGGGGTGTAACTGATCAGGGCGCGGGCCTTGGTATCCTGGGCAAATTGCAGGATGAGGCGATACAACAAGGGGTCATCGCTGCCGCCGAGGATCAGGCGATCGGTGAGCAGACCGCCGTGCGTAGAATCCAGCATCCAGCGATCGATCAGTTCACGCGGGAACATCCATTTACCGGTGATCTTGGTGGCGGGGATCTGGCCCTCGTTGACCAGGGCGTAGACCTTTTTTTCATTCAGGTGCAGATAATCCGCAACCTGTTTGACGTTCATGAAGATATCGTACTGGGTGTTGAATACGGTGGCCATGGCGTTGTCCTTTTGCGCTTAAACCGTCTCCGTCTCCCGCAGCGTCGGGTGTGCCGGGATGGCGTCATAGTGGATCAGTTCGGCGCCGTGGTAGACCAGAAAATGTCGACCCTTGGCGCGGGCGATGAGGGTCACGCCGACCTTGCGCGCCAGGTCCAGTCCCATCTGGGTGACGCCGGAACGAGATAGCAACACCGGGATACCCATTTGGGCGACCTTGATGACCATCTCCGAGGTCAGGCGGCCGGTGGTGTAAAAGATCTTGTCTGCGCCGTGCATGTCATGCAGCCACATATAACCGGCGATCGCATCGACCGCATTGTGTCGACCGACATCCTCGACGAAGCGCAGCACCTCAGTGCCCCGACACAGGGCGCAACCGTGCACGGCGCCGGCGCGACGATACACATCGTTATAGTCACGCAGATTGTGTAACAGGTCGTAGATGCGCGACTGTTGTGATCTGACGCTGGGCAATCGGATCTTCTCCAGGTCATCCATTAGCCCGCCGAACACCGTGCCCTGTCCGCAACCAGTGGTGACGGTCTTGCGGCCGAGTTTGGCGTCGAGTCCGTCAATCCCGCCATAGGTCGTTACCGCGGCGGAGTCAGTTTCCCAATCGACCTGGATCGACTTGATCTGTTCAATACTTGGAATCAGGCGCTGATTACGCAACCAGCCGAGCACCAGTAATTCCGGTTGCGTGCCGATGGTCATCAGG
>JAHEDB010000315.1 GCA_024641465.1 Chromatiales bacterium
AGTGCGGTATCAGACCCGTGTCGATGACTATCCCGTAGCAATATTGCAAACCACCCTGCCGGGCAGTCGCGTGCCGGTGTGGCTGGTGGACTGTCCGCCGCTGTTTGATCGGCCCGGCAACCCCTATCACGATGCCCAGGGTGAGCCGTGGGAGGATAATGCGCAACGCTTTGCCCTGTTCAATCAGGTCATCGTCCGCTTGGCCAATAATGACTTCGGCATGGACTGGCAACCGCAGATCGTGCATTGCCACGATTGGCAAACCGGTCTGGCCCCCGCGTTGTTAAATGAGCAGCCTCAACGCCCCGCCACGGTATTTACCATTCATAACCTGGCCTATCAGGGGATGTTTGATCAAACCACGTTTGAAGAACTGCAATTAGCCGAGCACTTCTGGCATTACACCCAGCTGGAATATTATGGCGGCTTCGCCTTCATCAAGGGCGGTCTGGTATTTGCAGACCGCGTCAACACCGTCAGTCCCCATTATGCCGAGGAGATCCAGACCCCGGCCTTCGGCCATGGTATGGAAGGCCAATTACAGCATCGTGCCTCACACCTCAGCGGTATCATCAATGGCATCGACGAGCGCACCTGGAATCCGGGCACGGACAAGCTGATCGCCCAGTCCTATAACCGCCAGCAGTTGAAGAAAAAGCTCATCAACAAACAGGCCCTGCAACAGCACTTTAAATTAGAGCAACAGGACGAGGTGTTTATGCTGGGGTTGGTCAGTCGCCTGGCCGATCAGAAGGGTATTGACCTGTTGCTGAACATCCTGCCGCAACTCATGGTTAAACCTGTGCAGCTGGTGATTGTCGGTAGTGGCAGTAAAGTCTATGAACAGACCCTGCGTGAAGCCGCGCTGACCTATCAAGGCAAGCTGGGTTTGCATATTGGTTATGATGAGTCGCTGGCGCACCTGGTCGAGGCGGGCATTGATGCGTTTTTAATGCCGTCACGGTTTGAGCCCTGCGGCCTGAACCAGATGTACAGCCAACGCTATGGCAGCCTGCCCATCGTGACGCCGGTCGGTGGCTTGAGTGATACCGTGATCGATGCCAGTGACGGTAATATGCACCTGGGGATCGGCACGGGTTTTGTGATGCCGGAGATCAGCGCCGCGGCCCTGTTGCAGACGATTGAACGGGCCAGGATGTTGTACCAGCAGCCGGTCGCCTGGCAGAAGCTGCAACGTACGGCGATGCAGATGGATTTTTCCTGGGCTAACAGTGCCGCAGAGTACGAGGCACTCTACGCACTGGCATTACAGGATCATCCAACGCCGTAGCGTGGTTATCGGTATTAGTTTTTAAGTTTCTTTACTGAAGTAAAACAATCATCGCGCCACAGACAATCCTGACGGTCACAGACACCATCCTGTGCTGTGGCAAAACATTCAAAATTACCTTCTGCGATCTGGATTTGCCGTACCAGATCCACCTTGCTCAGTCGTGAGGTCTTCACGCCGAGTAATTTTGCCATATTGCGTATTTCCTGCATTTGCATTTTTCTTTTCCTCTGTTTTCAACAACACTTTTTTATAATAAACACACGCCTTGTTGATCAGGCGCTTTTTTGTTCCATACTGGTTTGTTCGACATAGGCATCCTGCCCCGTTTTATTTACCTCTTTGAGCAACAATGAGCGGGCGGTCATGGCCTGAGGTTTGGCCAGCCCCATGAGTTGCAACACCGTCGGTGCGATATTCGACAGGCCACCCGAGCAGGACAATTGCCAGATCGCGCTGTCGATGATGATGCAGGGCACCGGGTACAGGGTGTGCTGGGTGTGAGGTTCGCCGGTCAGGGGGTCGAGCAGTTCTTCACAGTTACCGTGGTCGGCGGTGAGGATCACGCTATAACCGGATTTGATCGCCATCTCAAGCAAACGACCGACCTCTTTGTCGAGGGCCTCAACCGCCTGAATGACTGCATCCTGGACGGCGGTGTGACCTACCATGTCACCATTGGCGTAATTGACGACGATGAAACCGTATTTGTCGCTCTTGATCGCATCGCATACCGCTTCAGTGACCCAGGCGGCATTCATTTCCGGTTTCAGATCATAGGTCGCGACCTTGGGCGAGGGGATCATCACATGGGTCTCGCCCGGCAGGGTATCGGTCTCGCCGCCATTGAAAAAATAGGTGACGTGGGGATATTTCTCGGTCTCTGCGCAATGAAACTGGCTGATGCCCGCCTCGCTCACGACCTGGGCCAGGGTGGTCTCGGGGTGTTGTGGGGTGAAGGCGTAGGGTAGGTTGAAGTCGCGGTTGTACGACATCATGCAGCTGACCTTGAACAAGGGGGCATCACCCCGATCAAAACCGGCAAACTCCGGCAAGCCCAGGGCGGCGATGATCTGCTGCGGGCGGTCCTTGCGGAAGTTGAAGCTGATCATCGGGTCGTCTGCCTGCGGCGCCTGCCAGCTCGGCAGGATGATGGGCCGGATGAATTCATCGTTATCGCCCGCGGCATAGGCGCTGCGTATGGCGCTGTCGGCCGAATGCAGGCGCTGGCCCTTGCCAGACACAATGGCGCGCCAGGCCAGTTCGGTGCGTTCCCAGCGTTTGTCCCGATCCATGGTGTAGTAACGCCCGCTGATGGTGGCAATCGCACCGCCGCACTCGTGCAGGGCAGTTTCTACCGCATGCAGATAATTCAGGGCGGAGCGCGGTGGGGTGTCACGGCCGTCGGTGACCATGTGCAACAGGGGTTTGACGCCGCGCTGTTTACACATCTGGATCAGCGCCAGCAGGTGGGGCATGTCACTGTGCACACCGCCATCCGATACCAGACCGAGTAAATGCAGGGGGCGCTGCCGCTGTCTGGCATCGTCGAGCGCCGCAATCAGCACCGGGTTTTCAAAAAAATCACCGTTATCGATGGCGTGCTGAATACGCATCTGATCCTGATCAATGATGGTGCCGGCGCCGATCGTGGTGTGGCCGACCTCGGAGTTGCCCATCTGTCCATCGGGCACACCGACCGCCGGGCCGGAGGCCTGCAATTGGGTGTGGGGGTAGTGGGTAAAGTAATAATCCAGGTTCGGGGTGTTGGCGAGGGCGACGGCATTGGCCTTTTTGGAGGGGTTAATGCCAAAACCATCGAGGATCACCAACAGGACGGGGCGGCGTGGTGGCGTGTTGTTGCTTATTTTTTCGTCAGTCATAATTGTTAGAGTGTTGTTACCTTCGGGGGCAGGTGGTGTGTCAATTTCATATTAGCCCTGCATTATACACTAATATTCATTGCAGTTTGATGACCTGATTCGTATTGCCCGTCATTACCCGCTGCAACGGTTTCTGTCTGGGAGTCATGTCGTTCCATGACGGGACTCACTGCGATGGAGCTGCCAGTACTCTTCGACCCCGGTATCCAGCGTGGGTTCGACTGATTCCCTGCTCTTTTGATCGGCAAATGAGCTGTTTTCTGAAGTACCCGTCGGCAGTAAATCGACAAAACCGGAATAATTAATCGAAGCATTCATGGTGAATCTCCTGTGTCATTAACCCTTTAGCTATACCCTATCAAATTCCATGCCAGGGCCCTGGCGGGGTTTAATTTCAGACTAAGTGTCTAATTTGGAATGAATTCCTGGAAATATCTTTAACGATATTCAGCACCGGGGATGCTTGATGTGCACCAGCGTGAAGCGGCGGGTTCCATGATTGGGCAGTGACGGGAATCGGCTTGTGTATCCGGTAGAGCGTGTGTCGTTCGCAGTCCGTTGCTGGGAGCCGGCGGATACGCGCCTTAGTCCGTTTAGGGGCATGAGATCGGTGCGACCGGTTCACCTTGCAGGCTGCCAATTTTACCCATGAACAAAATGCCC
>JAHEDB010000015.1:0-1568 GCA_024641465.1 Chromatiales bacterium
AGATCCGCACCGAAGACATGGACAAGGTGGCCGAGGCCGGCATCGCCGCGCACTGGCAGTACAAGACCCGCGAGGGGGACAATAATACCGCCCAGCAACGGGCGCGGCAGTGGTTGAGTGGCCTGCTCGATATCCAACAGCATGCCGGCAACTCCATCGAGTTTTTGGAAAACGTCAAGATCGACCTGTTCCCCGACGAGGTCTATGTATTCACCCCCAACGGAGAGATCCGCGAAATGCCGCGCGGCGCCACGGCGGTGGACTTTGCCTACGCGGTGCATTCCGATGTGGGCAATCACTGCGTGGCGGTGAAGATCGATCGCCGTCTGATGCCGCTGCGGACTGAACTCGTCAACGGCCAGACCATCGAGATCATCACCGCCAAGGGCACCCGTCCCAATCCGGCCTGGCTGGATTTTGTGGTCACCGCCAAGGCGCGCTCGACCATTCGCCACTACCTGAAGAATCTGCAACGCGACGAGTCCGTTACCCTCGGGCAGCGCCTGCTGGAAAAGAGTCTGCGCGCCTACGACGTGGACATGAAAAAGATCGACCGGCAACAGTTTGATACCCTGTTAAAGGATTACGGCATCGCCTCCGTGTCGGACCTGTTGAGTGACATCGGCCTCGGTAATCGCATCCCGGCGCTGGTGGCGCGCAGCCTGTTGCAGGCCAACGGCAACAAGGCGGAGATCGTTGAGCAGGAGAGCAGGGGCACGCACCCGTTGGTGATCAAGGGCACGGAAGGGGCGGTGGTGAGTCTGGCCAAGTGTTGTCGGCCGATCCCTGGTGATCCGGTGCTGGGTTTTGTCACCTCCGGACGCGGTATCGTGATCCACACCGAGACCTGTAAAAACGTCGCCGAATATCGCAAGCTGCCGGAAAAATGGATCGACGTGCAATGGGATGACAAGGTCGAAGGCGAATTCCCGGTCGAGCTGCGCCTGCTGGTGAATAACCAGCGCGGCGTGCTGGCCACCGTGGCGGCGGCGATCTCGGAACTCGGCGCCAATATCGAACACGTCAACATGGAAGAAAGAGATGGCATGCACTCCAGCCTGACCTTCATCGTCGCCGTGCGCGGCCGCAAGCATCTGGCCCAGGTCATCATGCGTCTACGCAGCATCCCGCAGGTGGAGCGCATCAGTCGTATGCATCGCTAGACTCCAGACTCTGCTCTTTTATCCCCTCATCTAAAATCCACCGTACGCCGTAATTCCACGCGGTTTTTCCGTATTCACCTTATCTGTCGTTAAAGCTTACCGGCAGATTAGCCGATGCCATACATTAAGGTCTGTTCCGCAGTTAACACATTTATTTTATAAGCCTAATAACCAGGTGGTTTAACTGTTGGCTCGAATTTATGACCTGTCTTATCGATGTGGGGCGTTATTTCAACAGAATAAGCTGGGCTAATCATTTTGCTACGCCAGAGAAGAAGTGTGCATAAAAAGACAAAATCATACATGCTGAAAATACAATTGGCTAAACTCGCCTGGCGGAATCTTTTCCGAAAGCTGCGTGTGTCGAATGTGATCAAGCTGCCCCGGCTGCATAAAGGGGCGACA
>JAHEDB010000015.1:1668-14396 GCA_024641465.1 Chromatiales bacterium
TAAAAAGACAAAATCATACATGCTGAAAATACAATTGGCTAAACTCGCCTGGCGGAATCTTTTCCGAAAGCTGCGTGTGTCGAATGTGATCAAGCTGCCCCGGCTGCATAAAGGGGCGACACTAATTCTATTAGTGCCCTTTGTATTGCAACTATTCTTGATGAATATCTTTGTCATTGAGCAGGTTAAGTTTTCGCTGCCGAAATTTTTCAACAGTATCCCTTTGTTAAATCGTGTCGATCTGTCTTATACACCGTTTTTCGATGCCGAGTTTATTATTGAGCGGATCAATTATTCGATCCTGATCCTGTTGCCGTTGTTTTTATTGGCGGCGATGGTCGCGCAATGGTTGATAAGAAAATCTGCGCCGGTGCAAGTGGTGCAGGTGGTTGAAGAGAAAAAAACCGGCTCCAGTGGACGGACCGAAGGGCTGGACGATTTAAATCGTACGGTATTGCCAGTGTGGAACCGGCAGATAGAATCGGCCCGCAAACAATCAGAGGTGGCGGTCAAGGACCTGGCGAAACAGTTTGGCGGGATCTCGCGGCGACTGAATACCGCGATCCAGGCATCGATGAGTTATTCGAATGAAGGTGTGAGTAATATCGGCAACAGGAATGAGGGCGCCAGCGGCATGATCAGCCAGGATGAACTGGCGGAGATGCTCGACACCCTGAAGGAGGCCATCGACGTCAAATCAGTCCTGCTCGACAAGATCAACGAGCTGAAGGAACAGACCTTTGTCATGAAAGAGGTGGTGTCGTCGGTCAAGGCCGTGTCCCGTCGTACCGAGGTGCTGGCGATTAACGCCTCCATCGAATCGCGTCGCGCCGGGGTGCACGGCAAGAGTTTTGGAATCGTCGCCCATGAGGTGCGCAAACTTTCCGAGCATTCGGAAAAGATGGTCGATGATGTGGGTGTTCGTATCCAGATGCTGGAACTGAAAATGGATGAGGTGATTGCCCAGACCAGTATGAATGCCAATGGGCCAGAAGACCTCGCCCAAAAATCCAACAAGACCATGTCACTTTATGAACGCTTCCGGATGCTGGCCCTCAGTCTGAGCAAGTCGTCGGAGATCCTGTTGGTGGAAAGCAGTAATATCAAAAACGAGATCAACGAAATCCTCGTGGCCCTGCAATACCAGGACAAGACCTCACAGATCCTGATCCACGTCACCAATGATATGCAGGGCCTGCACGACTTCCTGGAGAAGAGCCTGCGCACCAACAGTTTCGAGCGGCTGGATGTCGAGGTGTGGATGGAAAAACTCTATTCGACCTATACCATGATCGAAGAGATGCGCGCCCACAAAGGTGAAGAGCAGGACTATACCGCGCCGGTCGATGATGGTTCTTCGCTGGAATTCTTCTGATTAGCAAATCCCCAGACACATAAATTAACAACAAATCATTAACATAAGTTAACAATAATCCATCCTTAACGCATCGCGATAAATTGCCATTGATTTATACTTAGTTTTAAAGAGTGATTCAATGTGCGTAAAATATGTCTCGCGAGCTTTCTGTGTTTGTTGGCCGCCTGTAGTAAAAGCGGCTCTGGGTCTGATCCCGTTGTACAGGCAAGCCCGTGTGAAAATAGCCAGTCAGCCGAGTATCGTTATAAAGCCGATGGAGATCATCTCAAGGTGTATAACAGCTCAAGCTGTGCTTACGATGCCCTGTTTATCAAGGGTGTGAATCTCGGCATTGCGACGCCGGGCAAGTATGCCGGCGACCTGGAAACAGCAGCCAGTTACAATGATTTCAAGCGCTGGTTTCAGTTGATGGTCGATGCCGGAATTAACTCGGTGCGTGTCTATACCCTGCATATGGATTTTTTTTACGATGCCTTGTATGACTTCAATACCAGTCGAGAACAAAACAAGCAGACGCCACTTTATCTGATACAGGGTGTCTGGCTGGATGAGAACTCTCCAGCGGTGGATCTCTATACGGTCACGACCGGTTTTAATACGAATATCAATGAAGTGGTCAATGCCGTGCATGGCAATATCACCCTCGACTCCACCGGTCGACCTGGCAAGGGCTATGGCAGTTACACGTCCAATGTCGAAAAATGGGTGCTGGCCTGGATCATCGGCCGTGAGGTTTCACCGGATGAGGTTGCGCTCACCAACAGCAACCATACCTCGATTAACAGCTTTAGCGGTACGCATCTGTCATTGCCGGTCGGTAGCGCCAGCGAGGCATGGATCACGGCGCGAATGGATGAAGTGCTTCGAGTTGAAAAACAGAATTACAGTGTACAGCGGCCCGTCAGTTTTTCCTCCTGGCCGACGCTCGACCCGCTCAGCCACGCAACCGAGATTGGCTCTTCAGGTTATGAAGACAGCAAAAAAATCGATCTGGCCAATATCGATAGTGCAAACGCCCCGGCCGGGGTGTTCTACAGTTTTCATGCCTATCCCTATTATCCTGATTTCATCAGCGAGGACACCGATTATCGGACCTGGAGCGACAGTACCGGTGCCAATAGTTATCGCGGTTACCTGGCGGCCCTGCGCAACCATTATAGCGGCCGACCGGTAATTATTGCCGAATTCGGCGTGCCCTCGAGTTGGGGTAATGTGCACAGTTCGCACAGCGGTATGCATCATGGTGGCCACGACGAGAAGGCGCAGGGGACGTATGGGGCACGCATGCTGGGCAATATGCAGGATGCGCAAATGGGGGTGGCATGGTGTTCGCCTGGATCGATGAGTGGTGGAAACCCACCTGGTTGACCAATGAATTTGATTTTCCATTTTCACGCCGCGCCTATTGGCACAACATCATGGCGCCAGAGCAGAATTACGGCCTGTTGGGTTTTAAACCGGATACACCCGGCTTTACCAGCCTGACCTGGTCAGGCACACACATCAACAGCGTCAGGGCGGCGGCGGATACCGATTTCTACCGTTTACAGTTGGGCTTGGCGTCGCCGCTGACCAGCAGCGACGAGATCCTGATTGCCCTTGATACCTACGACGACACCACGACGCCCGCCAGGTTGGGCGAGACGCAGATCAGTAGTAGCCAGAGCAGTTATATCCCGGGTGGTTCACCCGTTACAACGACTCAGGGCAGTGAATTCCTGTTGCGCCTGTATTACAGCGACGGGGCATGGCAGGCGCAACTCTATGTCGGGTCCGATTATGACCTGTACGGTCTGTATGGCTCAGAGCATACTTCCAACCTGCGTTCGCCGGTCACGCCGACCAATATCTGGAAGCCGGTGGTTTGGAAAAACAATTACATCAATTATAGCGGTGTAAGTTACAGTTCGTTCTATGCCGTACAGGGCAATCATGAGTTTCAGGCCGGCAAATTACAGGTGCGGCCTGTTGGGGGAGAAATTAGTTCAAAGGATGCGGTGATCCTGTCGACAAATAAGGTGGACATCCTCCTGCCCTGGGGCCTGTTACAGTTTACTGACCCCGCCAAACATCTGGTATTTCATGATGATGCCACCACGGCATCGACATGGCAGGACCCGTATACCACCACGGGTATCGCCCAGGCGATTATCTTTAATGGTGTGAAGGAGGGGGAAACGAGCCGATATCTGTGGAATAAATGGTTCACCAATCCGGCCGCCAATCCGCAGACGGAGCCCATGCCGAGTTACAGTGAAACCATTAAACAGAGTTATTACGTATTCAAGGAGGCTATCGCCAATCTGGGTGAATAGAACTTATGCTGGATCGAAAATTCATCGCGTATATTTTAATATTGCTGCTCGCACCATCGGTGTCCTGGGCCGCAGAAAATTATGATGCGAAGACCAAACAGTGTCACTCGCATGGTGTCAATCGATCATCGGAGCCAGAGCCGTGCAGTGACTGGTCGCGGAAAAATTTCAACCGGCGTCATCTGGTTGGGGCAGAGTTGACTGGCAGTCGTCTGGTGCGGACCAGGCTACGGCAGGCCGATTTGTCCAACAGTAAGTTGCAGGGCGCAAACCTGTCGTTCAGCGAACTGCATGAGGCAAAGCTGTTATATGTGGATTTGCGCGATGCCGATCTGCGCGAGGCGAATCTGTTTAAGGCGGATTTGCAGGGCGCGGATCTGCGGGGCGCCAATCTGAGAAATGCCCGTCTGGCAGGGGCGAATCTGCAACAGGCCAAATTTAATGACGCCACGATATTACCCTTCAGCGACGACAAGGCGCGGCAGTTGGGGATGTTGTTTGTGCCATGATGGCGGCCGACAGACGGAGGACTTGTATTTCGCGATGCCCGTTTCCCTGCGTTTGACCGTTGAGCTTTTAGTGAGTCAGGATATATTCGACCATATCTTCCAGATAGGGTGTGGCGCATTGCAGGTGATTCGGGGTCGCGGCCGGGCAATTAATCAGTTCAACTTGAGTCGCTCCATTTGCCAGCATAGTGTTAAATGCCGTCACGGAGTTCTGGTAAGGCGAGGCGACATCCTGAGTGCCATGGAAAAACCGAATGGGTGAGTCGGGTTTCCAGTCGTAGATATCATTTTCAGCAAGGCGCTGCTTTATGGTGGTTTCACCCTCACCACGGAAATTGCTCAGAAAGGGTTCTTTGAACAGGTCAGCGGTTATATCGGTGATGGTTGATACCTGGCTGTCGGAATGAGTGCCGTCAAAGTAAGCGTTAACGATGGCGACATAGTTTGTGGTAAATATCTGGTCGACTCTGTTCATGCCGTAAATGGTATCGTAGGCCTTGTAAACAAACGCCGCATTCTCCCCATAAGTCAATATATCGCCGGCGAGCTGGTTTCTGGCAGTGGTGCTCAGATCATAGGAACCCGCACCTGCCAGGGTAGCCGTGACCGTGAGTTCAGCGCTGTAGCGTTCTTGTATCATTTTGTGAGCGGCAACCGCTGCATAGGCGCCTTCTGAATATCCGGTCAGAAACAGTTTGTTGTTTGGCACAAAGCCAATCTCGGCAAGATGCAGTTTGACTGCCCTGACTAGATCAATGACAGAGTTAGCCAGACTCTCGGCGTGCATGTAGGGGTGTAATTCGGCGAGGGATTCACCGTAGCCGATGTAATCCGGCAAGATGACGACATTGTTCATGGCTGCGATGATCGCCGCTAATTCCTGGGTGGGCAGGTTGTTAGAGGGGGCAAATGAGTTGTGGAAGATGGTGCCGTGCTGATAACTTATCACCGATGCCTGATCAGATGGATTGTGTAGCGGTAGTAAAATGACACCGGAGGCATTGATGATCTTTCCGGCCGGATTAATGGTTTTGTAAATTATCTTATACGCCGCCACATCATAGTGCATATTAGCGGCAAAGTTCGCAAAGACGCCGCCAAATAAACTACTCCGAATTTGATTGAGTTCTGTCACGCTGTAACTTGATTTGGGCAGGCTGGTAACAGATAGCGGCTCACCCCGTTTTTCAGGTGCCGGTGTTTCACCACCACTACTGCCACCGCCACATGCGGCGAGCAGGAAAAAGGCGAGGACAAGCAGAGTAAGAAGGTTAAATCGATGGGGCTGCATAAGTGACTCCTTGTATACTTTTATATTATCCGTGCTGAGAAATTAACATGTATGGTTGTCTTCTGTAAATAAATGAGGGTCTCAGATATGTAAACGGGTCCCTACTGAGGGCTGGGTAAATATATCCAGGGCAGTAGACACGGCCTGGCTAATGAATAGTCCGGTGTGATTGAATATATGGAGGGATTGCAGGGCGGTGACCCGCACTGCGATGCTTTTAAGATAGTAAAGACCCTTTGTGTTCAATCCTCAAAACAGTAAAGTCGTGCGGTGTTGGTGCAGAATTGAAAGGCGTGATAGTCAGTCCAATAATGGATGCAGTCGCTGACCGAGCTGGCCTGTGCGTGAAATGGATCACCATCCGCTGTCCAGTTATCGCAATGCTCATCGACCAATTTGCTACCGTCCAATGTTGTACCTGCCCATGCCAGATCACCCGCCTGGCTATTCTGATAGTGCGCAGACTCCGTCAGGGCTGTCGACGTAAACACGCACTAGGTCATGTTTATCCTGGGCTAACGACACATAAGCCAATTAGAATATTCAGAACGTCACGGCCCGCAAGCGAGCTGATTGCGATCCCTAAATGGACAATTACGTTGCTGGATATAGCCCCGATACTTCTCAATTAATGACAGACATAATCTTGGTTTGCTTAACCACAGGTCATTGTTGTCGATGCAATAACAGGTCTCGACGGCCGTTTCATGGTCCTGGTGTATTTCGTAAAGCTTGACCTGTTCCGGCTTGATGTTTTTTTGGCGCAGGAAGTTAATCAGGCTGCATATGGTTTCAGAAAAATAGGAATTATAGGCATCACTCCATTCCATCACCGCGACCCTGGCCTCATAGAGATAGGGGGTAGTTTTTGCCTGCCTGTAGGTTGGACCAGGCTGCATATCGAGGCGTTTCATTCTTGTCCCTTGTTGTCATTGTTTGGGGCCCCACCATACCAGTGGCGGCGGGGATATGCACTTTCGCCTGGAACTAAATGAGGTTTCATTGACGACGGTCAATTAAATAACATTGTATGGATGACAAAGGCTTGCCTATTGAGTACAGAAAAGGATTTTTATAATTATCGGCTAATATGGCTGGGGTGTCGTTTGTGCTGGGACTGGTGACAATAGTCGTTATGACGGAATTTGCCGGGCAATCATCATGGACCGTAGGCGACGGGGTTGCGGTCCTTGAACGAGCAATGCCGCTCCTGGATATGACCTCGGTAATGCTCACTTAGTGACAGGCACAGGCCCGGTTTGGTCAGCCACAGGTCATGATTATCGACACAGTAACAGGTTTCCAGCGGCGATTCGTGGTCTTGATAGATTTCAAACAGTTGAACCTGATCCGGGCGGATATTCTTTTCGCGCAGGTAGCTGATGAGGCCGCAGATGGTATCGGAAAAATACGAGTTATAGGCGTCGGCCCACTCGAGGACGGCCACCCTGGCCTCGTAGGTATAGGGGATGGTGTTGTCATACTTGGATTTCGGGCCAAGCAGTTTACCTACCCAGATCATTTAGTCTTGCCTCACCACGTCAACTCCACACGGCACAGCCCACGCGAGGTAATCAGACCGCTATTTTTATCACAATGTGAACAACATTACATTGACCATGATCAATTCAATGTTATTGCATCGGTTAAACATAGCAGCGAGCAATCTATCTTTGAGTAATGCAAAAGATAGATAAGTATTAGCTAATATATCGTGCGATGCGTATGTCCGGTTGCTTTCATACAGTGTCTTTTTGATAATAACTCGCTGGCGGCGTCATGCCGTGAGGATACGGGTTCACATCAAGGGAGGCGAGGATGTCAAATAGCAGCAAGAAAAATATCATACTGTGTGCTGATGGGACAGGCAATAAGGGTGGTTACACACCCGATAGCAATGTCTACAAGACCTACAACGGAGTCGAACTCCATGGCGCAGCGCAGATCAGTTTTTATGATAACGGTGTCGGCACCTCGACCAACAAGATCTGGCGGGCGCTGACCGGTGCGCTGGGTTTGGGATTTGAGCGCAATGTGCGTGACCTGTATCGCTTTCTGGCCATGCATTATTCGCCGGGCGATGATGTGTATCTGTTCGGTTTCAGTCGCGGCGCGGCGACGGTGCGGGCCTTTCTCGGTTTCATCTCAACCTGTGGTCTGGTCAACGGCAGACACCTTCCTTATGACAAGCTCGAGGAATATACCAGGGACGCCTTCTGCGCTTACCGGGACAGTAAATATAATGTGCAGCGGGCGAATGCCTTTCGCGACCATCCGCATTCGCACGGTGTGATCCCGATCCATTTTGTCGGTGTCTGGGATACGGTATCGGCCCTCGGCCTGCCGACCTGGGTGGACAAGATCGGTTTTGTGTCGAAGCTATTCGGCGCGCTCTTCAAACTGGCCGATCGCCTGCTGGATTATGTCTGGAAGCACCATTTCTATAAATACGAACTGAGTAACAACATCCTTAACGCCTGCCAGGCGCTGGCGCTGGATGATGCACGTACCTCGTTCTGGCCCATGGTCTGGGATGAAACGAATTTCGATGGCGAAGTCGAACAGGTCTGGTTCGCCGGTATGCATTCCAATGTCGGGGGAGGTTATGAACGGGCCGGTCTGGCCAATGTCGCCCTGCACTGGATGCTGGTGCGGGCCGAGGCGAAGGGGCTGAAATTCAAACCGGGTTTTATCGATGCGCAGAAGGAAGATGCCAATGTCACCGGCCGCCTGTATGACTCGCGGGACGGCTTTGCCATCCTGTATCGGTTTCATCCACGCGAGATCGCCACACTCTGCGCCGGTAAACTGACTGGCCCGATCCGTATTCACGACACCGTGTTTGAAAGGATGCAACAAAAAACCGCCAACTATGCACCGCTGCATATGCCGAAGCAATTTTTGATCAGTCATACAGAGTTAGACAAGGCTGGTGAGTTGTATTCATTTGAGGATGATAACCGCTGGGATCTGGCCGCGGCGCGGGTGGGGCGTTATATCCTGCTGCGCAAGACCAATTACATGGCGATGATTGTCCTGCTGCTGGGCCTGGTGTATCTGACCGTTTGTACCTGGAGCGGGCATATCGACTTTTGGGGCCGCAGTGGTGTAAGCGGGCATGTTGCCGATATCGTGGATTTCATAACCCCGTCCGTGTTTGAAAATCTGGTCGAACTATCCATCATGCGCTATCCGCTGTACACATTGATGGCTGTGCTGGGTCTGTACGTCTTCTGGCGATACAACAAGAGCTTACGAAACAAAACAGTGCGTTGGGCCATTGTGATCCGTGAAATCATTTCCGCCAAAGTCAAATAGAAGGGACACGACAATGACAAGATATCTATTGCTGGTAACACTGTTGATGGCAACCCCGGTCTTGGCCGCGGAAAATTGCCTGAAACCAAAAATCGACTATCAGCGCGATTGCGCAGCGATCAGCAACCTCAATAATCTGCCCGTCCTGTCGGCGGTCGATGATTGTGCGATCATCACCCTTGATGCCCGTAGCCATTGGAATGCCTCCGGGCTGCGCCTAGAAAAAAACGCCACGTATGAATTTCAGCTGGCCGATGATGACACCTGGTGTGACGCCAGCATCGTGACCAATTACAAAGGCTGGCAGGTGAGTAAAAATGGCCAGGCGCATGGCGGGTCCTGCCCGGCCGAATGCAGTAAATGCAGACAAGGTGAGGCGGTGAATGGACCCCTGGTCAACAAAGGCAAGCTCGGCAACGCCTTGCTGGAATTGGCAGGCAGCTTTTGCCGTAAACCGGACAGCCACTATTTTGCCTTGATCGGGGTGGTCAGGGGCGAAATGTATGACACGCGGTTTGAGTTTAGTAAACAGCCGACCTTTAGTCCGAAAGCGGATGCCGAGTTGTGCGCCTATGCCAATGACCTGTCATTTATGTATGGCAATAATTCCGGATCCATTACATTGAAAGTCACAAGACTAAAATAGACTTCAAGTTAATATCTTTCTGATGACCTGATCCAGGTTGATGGTTCGTTACTGAGTGATTCGAAATTAAAACGGGCATTTTAACAATTTTATGTAGATGAAACACTGAGCAAGATCAATCCATTTCACCTTAATGACGTAGTCATGAAAAATATTTTCAGGCTACGTCAAATACAATCAATCATGTTGTCGACCAAGTTTACATGAAACACAAACTGTAGTTTCTATTTTATGGTGCATGAAAGATTAACACTATGATTAATATCGCAAAGCTCATTACGGGTATGAGAATTGCTTGTATATATTTGCAGGAATGTGATTTGTTAATGTTAAGGAGGTGGTTATGCGCAAATTTATTAGTAGGACTATATGCGCGGGCATTTTTCTGCTGGGCCTATCGATTGGAACAGCGAATGCCGTTGTGCTCTCGCCTGGTTACAACACCTTAATGGGAACAACGTCGGCGGCGGAACCTAATCTTGCCGGTACAGTCATTGTCGATGACATGGTTGGGTTTTCGTTCAATGCCTACGACGGGATTGTTTCCGGAACCGTACAGGTTCGTATAGTCGAGGCGATTGATAATACGCTGGATTTTTACTGGCGGGTTCTCAATGATGCAAATTCGGCGGGGTCTATTGGTTCATTCCGCATCGGTGAATTTTTTACATCGGTTTATAATGCGGATTATCGTACTGATGGAGTGGGCGACCTTGCACCTGATTCGGCCTATCTTTTCGATGGGCCATTTCAGGGCTTTGTCAATGTCAGTTTCGCGAACGGTGGTTTGCAGGCTGGCCAGTCATCCAATTTCTTCTTCCTGGATACTGATGCCACTGCCTATGCCAAAACCGGGATCTATGATCTGACTAATCTCTCGCAGAGCCAAATCTCGTCGACCTATGCGATGTATGCCCCGGCTTACGATGTGCCGGAACCGGCGGGCCTGATCCTGCTGGGCCTTGGCCTGTTAGGTCTGGCCTTCAACAGGAACTCAGGCAGGATGTAAAGTTTGCCTGTACTGCATTGACCCCGCTGTGGCGGGGGCAATGCAGGTTGTTGTGAAGAAGTACCGTTACTATCTGGCGGGCTCTGTGTTGGCAAATAACTTACCGGCATAGTCGCTGGCATGCGCAATATAGTCGATATATTTTCCGGCAAGGCCTGCTATCACGGAGTTTTTAACGGTGTCGCGTTGTCGTAGGGCGGCGGCCCAGCGGGCGACCCTGGGTTTGTTGTCATACAATCCAGTGGAGTGACGCCCTTCCAGGATCTCCAGTCGCATAAACAACGGTGCGTAGGAGGCATCGATCAGACTAAACTCACTGCCGTTGAACAGCGGCCCATCGCCCAATATCGTTTCAAGTCTGCTCAGACCGGACTCGATCTCCTGCCGATTTTGTTTTGATGTCGCCTCATCCGCCGCCGTGGCATAACGGTACTGGCTCATCAACAGCTCTTCACCGAATTTCATCCAGGCGCGGTTGAGGGCGCGTTGCAGAGGGTCGGTCGGGTGCAGGGACGGCGCCTGGATCTCATCGATGTATTCCATGATCACCGCCGACTCGAACAGGGTTACATCACCCACGCGTAATACCGGCACCTTGCCAAAAGGCGAGATATCACGGAACCATTGTGGTGGATTCTTCAGTTCCTGCATGGTGAGGTAGGTGATCTCATACTCCATGCGCTTTTCTAACAGGGTAATGACGGAGCGTTGTACAAAGGGGCAGAGTTCAAAACTGATGAGTTTTAGCGTCATGATATGTCTCTGTTGACTAAGAATTAAACACTTCTAGTAGAATAGGTGTATATGCTGAAATTCGAATTGATTTCGATCAAAATTTATTCTGGTATGACCCGAAATACCCCCGCGTCGACCGAGCTGACCACCACACGCTGCCCCTTGTTGAGGGTTTCTACCCCGGCATCCCTGTCGATCTCTACTCGCCAGTTGACGCCGGAGTAGCGGGTGGTCCCGGTTTGAGTGGTGCTGATATCCTGTTCCAGCACAAACGCCAGGCCGATCAGGTCGCTGCTTTGTTTTTGTTGCGGTGTGCTGTTGGCCTGTATGCGTTGTAGGGGTTTCCACAACAACACACTGTAAACACCGGTGCTGATGCCAAAACAGGCGATGCCAGCGATCCAGGTCGATGGCAAGACACCGACCTTCATCAGCACCCCGGCGGTCAGCGCGCCGAGTCCGGCAAAAAACATCACCAGGGTGGTAAAACCAAACACCAGCACCTCGAGGGCCAGCAGGAGGAAACCCAGGGCGATCCAGAAACCGGCCTGATGGCTATGGATATAGTCAAACATCATGGCTTGGCCTCGCCGCCCTGTTGTTTGTTCAGGGTATTGATGATGGTCATCGCCTCGGCCACGATGCTCGAGGCATTGGTCTGATTGTCGGGCATGAGCACCACGGAGGATTGTTTGGCGATGGCGTGCTTGGCCTCGATTGCCTTACCCGCCAGTTCCAGTTGAATGGCCTTCTGGCCCTTGTCGGAGATGGCGATATTACCGATCACCTCCAGTGCGCGGGCCTTGGCGTCGGCCACGGCGAGGATCGCCTGCGCCTCACCCTCGGCGCGGAGGATCTGTTGTGCCTTGTCCGCCTCGGCGGCCAATACCTTGGACTGTTTATCGCCCTCGGCGACATTGATCGCCGACTGACGTTCACCTTCAGATTCGAGGATGGCGGCGCGTTTTTCACGTTCGGCCTTCATCTGCCGCTCCATCGCCTCCAGTACCGAACGCGGTGGTTCGATATCCTTGATCTCATAGCGCAGTACCTGCACGCCCCAGGGACCTGCCGCTTCGTTGATGGCGGCGACGATGTTAATATTGAGGCTCTCACGTTCCTCGAAACTTTTATCGAGTTCGATCTTACCAATTTCACTACGCATGGTGGTCTGCGCCAACTGGGTAACGGCATAGACGTAATTATCGACGCCGTACGAGGCCTTGTAGGGATCGATGACCTTGAGATAAAGCACGCCGTCGACGCCGAGTGAGATATTATCCCTGGTAATGGCCGACTGACTGGGCACGTCATAAGCCTGTTCCTTGAGGGTGCGGTAGTAGGCGACCTTGTCGACAAAGGGGATCAGCAGATTCAGTCCCGCGAGCATGGTCGTATTGTACTTGCCAAACCGTTCGACCACATAGGCCATGTTCTGCGGCACGACCTTGATCGACGTCTTGACCAGGATAATGGCCAGGATCGCAAAGCCGACCCAGAAATTGAAAATCGTATTTAATACTTCTG